>JAKONB010000031.1 GCA_022702195.1 Beijerinckiaceae bacterium
TTCGGGCTGGAGGGCGGCGGCCTCACGAAGGCCGAGCGCCTCGCCAAGGCCCAGGCGATGCTCGACCTCGTGGGCCTGGGCGATCTCGGCCATCGCTGGCGGCACCAGCTCTCCGGCGGCCAGCGCCAGCGGGTGGCCATCGCCCGGGCGCTGGCCGTCGATCCGGACGTGCTCCTGATGGACGAGCCGTTCTCGGCGCTGGACAGCTTCACGCGCGAAGGGTTGCAGGATGAGTTGCAACGCATTCAGGCGGCCACCGGCAAGACCATCCTGTTCGTCACCCACGACATCGACGAGGCGGTGACGCTGGCCGACCGGGTGGTGGTGCTGGCCGGCGCCCCCGGGCGCCTCTCCGCCGAGATGCGGGTGGCGGTGCCCCGGCCCCGCCGCCGCCGCGACGCCGCCCTGCAGGAGGCCGCGCGCCAGTTGCGGGCGGAACTCTCGGGCCGCTCGGCGGAGCTGTGAGCGATCGGCCGCAGGCGCGCGCGTTGCCTTCCGGCCGGCCCCGGCCTACGCCCGGAGGCTCTCGGCAACCCGTTGGAGAATCAGGCCGATGCGCCGCCGCACCCGCTCCCTGATCGGCACGATCGCGATGCTGGCCTTCATCGTCGTCTACGCGCCGCTGGCCATGGCCCTGGCCGACAGCCGCATCGCCGAGACCCCCGCCCCGGTCCAGGCCATCCTCTATGCCCTGCTCGGCATCGCGTGGATTTTTCCGCTGATGCCGCTGATCCGCTGGATGGAACGGCCCGACCCGGAGGAGCGGGCCTGACGCGGTCCGCATTTCGCCGCACTCCGGGGGCAGAAGCGGCGCCACGTTCCCCCGAAGGTTGCCGCACCGCCTCATGCCTCGCCTGCGCACGCTCTCCCTTCTGCTCGGCCTCGCCGCGCTCGGCCTGTCCGGCGCCGCGCGGGCGCAGGGCGCCCCCCGCTCGATGGCGGAATGCGAGCGCCTGAAGAACGATCTCGCCTACAACCAGTGCCTCGCCATGTTCGGACCGGCGGCCAAGAACGTCGGCGGCGGGGACGGCGGAGCGGCGGCGGCGGCCTCCGCTTCGGCCTCGGTGGCCACGGCGCTCGCCGCGATTCCCCCCGGCCTGATGGCGACGCTGCCCCAGGCCGACGCGCCCGCCCCCGAGGCGGGACGCGGCCGGCGCGGCCGGCGCTACGGCCGCCGGGGCGGTCGCCAGAGCGCGAGCTTCACCGTGAACGGGGGCGAGAGCCGCTCCCATCGCCGCCATCGCCGGCGGCGCTGAACCTACCCGACATTCAGACGCCGCCCCCGGTTCCAGGCCAGGAACGGCACGCCGGAGAGCAGGGCCGACAGGGCCGCGTCGGTCTGGTGATACCCGTTCACCGAGACCCGCGGCAGCGCGTGCGGATGGTCGGCGTGCCCGGCGAAGAGATGGCCGGGACGGGTGGTCACGGCGGTGGCGAACCCCATCGCGCGGGCAATCGCGAATTCGCGTGAGCCCGCCGAGGTCGGATCGCCCACCGGATAGGACAGGTGCCGCACCGGCCGGCCGAGTTCCGCCTCGATCCGCTCCCGCCCCTGGCCGATCTCCCTGCGGGCGACCTCCGCCGCGTGCTTGGCCAGCATGGGGTGGCTCACCGTGTGCGCGCCGATGGTCACGGCGGGATCGCGCGCCAGCGCCCGCAACGCCGCCCAGTCGAGGCAGAGGTCGCGGGCGAGGGTGCCGGGCACGATCCCGGCCTGGGTGCAGAGCGCGGCGATGACGGCGAGGAGGCGCGCCTCCGAGCCCGCGCGCAGGTCGGCGTAGAGGGCCGCGAAGGCCGCCGATTTCTCGTCCGCTGTCCGGGCCGGCAGGTCGATCGCCGGGGAGCCGGGCTCGGCCGCGGGCAGGCGCACCCGGTCGAGGCGTGCGATCGCGCGCTCCAGCTCCAGCCACCACAGGCGACCGGTCCCGCTGGCGAAGGCGCTGGTGACGAACAGGGTCCAGGGCGCCCCGTGCCGGCGCAGCACGGGCTGCGCGTGCGCGACATTGTCGCGGTAGCCGTCGTCGAAGGTCAGCACCGCGAAGGGGCGCCCGCCGCGCGCCAGCCGCTCCGGCAGCGCGTCGAGGCCGATCAGATCGAAGCCTCGCTGTCTCAGGGTGGCGAGCACCCGATCGAGGAAGGACGGCGTGATCGTCAGAAGGCCGTTGGGCGCGTAAGCCTCCGGGGGGGCCGGATCGACGTGGTGGAACGTGAGGATCACCCCCCGCCCACGGGCCACGGGGGCGAGCCAGCGATCCGCGCCGATCGCCGCGATGGCCCGGAAGCCGGCCTGGAACAGGCGGTGTCGGCGGCTCTGGGCGGCCATGGGATCTCCGGGATTCGTGCGCGGCCGGCCGCCCGAACGGGGGACGGCCCGTGTCGCAGACCGCCGATGCGGGACGGGAACCTGAAGCATCCTCCCGAAGAGCGGATCCGGGGCGATGCGTCGGACCCGAATTCACCACCGAACCGGACAACGTTTCGTTACCCACGCGCGCAAACAGCGGATCGCATGGGCGGCTCTGCAACCCGGCGTTTAACCGAGGGGGCGTTAAGCTCGTCGCGAGCGGATTCGGAGCCGGCTTTTTTCGGTGACCAGGCGGAGAGACGACGTGGCGGTTCTCGTCCAAGACATGATCGGGGCCGGAGGGATCCCGGCGATGGCCCGCGGGGGGGCGACGGTGGAGACCTTTTCCGATCTGGCCGGCGTCGAGGCCCTCTGGCGCGGGATGGAGTCCGATCCGGGCGCCCTCCAGACACCCTACCAGCGCTTCGATTGGGTGGCGGCCTATCTCCGGGCGGAGCCGGGCATCGACCTCTGCATCACGGTCCTGCGCGATGCCGCCGGGCGGCCGCAGGTGCTGGTCCCGCTCGGGGTGACGCGCGAGCAGGGCGTGCGCGTGGCGCGGGTGATCGGCGCACGGCACGCCAATTACCACATGCCCCTGTTCGCTTCGCGCGAAGCGGCGGCAATGCGTCCGGAGGATCTGGCCGAGCGGCTTCGCCTCGTCGGCCGCGCCCGTGGGATCGACGTGTTCGCCCTCTCCCATCAGCCGCGATTCTGGGAGGGGGCCGCCAATCCGGCGCATGTCCGCGCCGAGCCGGCGCCGAGCGACGGGTACGGGCTGATCCTGGGACCCGATCCCGAATCGACGGTCAAGCGCGTCTTCAGCGCGGATGCGCGCAAGAAGCTCCGCTCGAAGGAGAAGAAGCTCGTCGAGGCGTTCGGCCCGGTCGCCTATCGGGTGGCGGCGACGCCTGGGGAAGCCGAAACCTTCCTGGCCGCGTTCTACGCGCAGAAGGCCTCCCGCTTCGCCGCGATGGGCGTCGCCAATCCGTATGCCGACCCGGCGATCCGCGCCTTCATCGCGGCCGGCATCGCCGGCGAGACCCCGGCCATCGAAGTGGCCGCCCTGGTGGCCGAGGACACGCATCGGGTCTTCGCGGTGTTTGCCGGCGCCGTTGATGCGATGCGGTACAGCGGCATGATGACGTCGTTCGACCAGGATCCGGCGGTGGGGCGTTCCAGCCCGGGGGACATCCTGCTGCACCGGCTGATCCTGGATCAGACCGCGCGGGGCCGGCGCGCCTTCGACCTCGGCGTCGGCGAAGCGCGGTACAAGGCCAATATCTGCGACGAGACCATCGCCCTCGGCGAGGTCGCGATCCCGGTGACCCTCGGGGGCCGGTTGTTCGCCTGGAAGGCGGTCGGCCTCGCCCGTCTCAAGCGCCGGATCAAGCGCGATCCGAGGCTGTTCGGGCTCGTCACCCGGCTGCGCCGCCGGCGTCCGGCCCCGGGTTAGGATGCGTCACAAGACTTCCGATCGCCGCCGTTTCTCGCTGGAAGCAGGAAGCGCAGCGGGAGTCTTGTGAGCGACGCTAAGCCGCCGACAGGCGCAGCGGCAGATCGAGGTCCGTCACGTCGTGGGCCGGTGCGACGGCGGCCCGGTCCTGCGCCACGAGCACCTGGCCCACCCCGGACGATTCGGCCAGGGTGTAGAGCGCGACCAGATCGGCATCGTCCGGATCGCGGTCCGACCCGATGACCACGGCGGTGAGGTGCCGGCCGGCCGCCGAGAGGATGTCGCGGGCGAGCTGGCCATGGGCATCGCCGAGGCGGCAGACCACCCAATCATAGGCTTGCGCCAGGGCGTCGAGGGTGATGGCGAGGCCCTGGGCCTCCGCCACGAGGAGCTCGCTGTCGAGAAAGCCGCGCGGGATGACGTGCAGCCGCGATCCGGCGATGGACTGGATCACGTCGAAGAAGTCGGCTTCGCCCGCCACGAGGTCGGTGAGGCCGGCTTCGTCCGGGCCGCAGGCCGGACCGTTGAGATCGAGCAGCAGCGTGTGGGCCCGCCCCGCCAGGGTCTCGGCCAGGCTCAGGGACAGGGCGCCCGGAACGGCCTCACCGCCCGTCTCGGCCACCAGCACCATCCGTCCGCTCCCGGCCCGCCCGCCGTCGCCCAGCCGGGCGATGAGATGCGCGAGATCGTAGCCCGGTGCCGTCGCCGTCGCCGGCTCGATCGCGGCGGGTCCGGTCGGCGCGGCCTCGGTGGCGACCGGCGCCTCGCTCGGCGATGCGGCCGTGCGGGACAGGGCCAGCGACGCTTCGGGAAAGGCGAACGGCAGCGGGGACGGAGCGGCGGCGGCGGCTTCGGGCGGGGCCTCGGACTCCTCCTCGCGGCGGCGGCGGCCTCCGTCGGGATCGACGAGCAGGTGGCGGGCGATCACCGCGCCCGTCGCGAACAGCAGCGCGAGCACCAGGGCCAGCGCGACGATCGGCCCCTTCTTGGGGAAGGACGGCGTCTCCGGCGTCACGGCGCGCGAAACGATGCGGGCATCCGCCGGGGTGGCGTTCTCGGCGTCCCGGGCCGAGGCCTCGCGGTAGCGGGACAGGTAGGATTCCAGCTGGTCGCGCTGGGCCTTCGCCTCGCGCTCCAGGGCGCGCAACTGGACTTCGCTCGAATTGCCCTTCGAGACCACGTCGCGCTGGCCGTCCACCGCCGCATTCAGGCTCTCGACGCGGGCCTCGGCGATCCGCGCATCGTTCTCCAGGGTCCGCACCACGCGCTCGGCGGTGGCCTTGATCTGCGCGTCGAGGTCGGCGATCTGGGCGGAGAGTTCCTTGATCCGCGGATGGGCGGGGAGGAGCGTGCGCGATTCCAGGGCGAGCTGGTTGCGCAGGGTGATGCGCTGCTCGACGGTTCGGCGGATGATCTCGTTGTTGGCCACATCCGGGATCTCGAAGGCCCGCCCGTCCTTGATCATCTCCTTGATGAGCTTGGCCCGGCCGGCGAGATCGGCCCTGGCGGTGCGGGCCTGGGAGAGCTGGGTCGACAATTCGCCGAGCTGCTGGGCGCCGAGGGGCTGGCCGGAGGCCCCGCCGGTGGCGATCAGACCGTGGCGTGCGCGAAAGGTCTCGACCTTGGCCTCCGCCTCGGCGACCCGGGTGCGAAGGGCCGCGATGTTGGTGCCGAGCCAGGTCGAGGCGTAGCGCGCCGTGTCGGTCCTGGCCGCGTCGAGCGAGGCGATGTAGAGTTCCGCGACCGTGTTGGCGGCGCGGGCGGCGAGGTCCGGGTCCTTGGAGCGGAACTCCACCGTGAGGATGCGCGACTTGCCGGCCGGGTAGACCAGAAGACGCTCGAAATACGTCTCGAGCATCCGATCCTCGGGCGCCCGCTCCAGCGGGTTCTGGCCCAGGCCGATCATCATCAAGGCCCGCTGCACCGGGCCGATGCCCGCGACGCTGGGATCGAATTCGGGATTGCCGACGAGCGCGAGGCGGCGGATCGCCTCGCGGGCCAGATCCCGCGACATCACCACCTGGACCTGGCTCGCCACCGCCGGCTCGTCGATGGGTTGGGGCTGGTCGCCGCGCTCCTGGGCGGTGCGGGTGAACGCCGCCTCACGGCTCTCCAGGAGGATCTTGGTCTCGCCGGTGTAGCGGGGGGAAACGGCCTGCACGAAGCCCACCGCGCCGATCCCGGCCACGCAGGTCGGG
>JAKONB010000145.1 GCA_022702195.1 Beijerinckiaceae bacterium
GCGATGCCCTCCAGCACCTCGACCTCGCGCAGCGGAATGCCGAGCTTCTCGTAGGTCTTCAGGATCTCCGGATCGATCTCGTCGAGGGACATCGCCGCCGGACGCTTGGGCGCGGCGTAGTAGTAGATGTCCTTGTAATCGACCTTGTCATAGGACACGCGGGCCCAGTCGGGCTCCTGCATGGTCTGCCAGCGCTTGTAGGCGTCGAGGCGCCAGGCCAGCATCCACTCGGGCTCGTCCTTCTTGGCCGAGATGAAGCGGATCACGTCCTCGGAGATGCCTTTGGCGGACTTCTCCATCTCGATGGTGGTCTCGAACCCGTACTTGTACTGGTCGAGGTCGATGGAGCGGACCCGATCGATGGTTTCCTGCACTGCAGGCATTGCACGTCTCCTGACCTACACCGGCGTCAAGGGCCGGGGGTTTTCGCGAAACTCGGAATGGCTTGGGCGGGTGGCCGTCAGGCCGCCTGCCCTCGCCGTTGATATAGGGTTCGGACGAGGCGTTCGCAGGCGGCGAGAAGGCGCGCCTCGTCGCTTTCCACGCTGTTCCACCCGAAGCTGACGCGCAGGGCGCCTGCGGCCAGAGCAGGGCTGACCCCCATGGCGGCGAGGACCGGCGAGCGGGCGACCTTGCCCGAGGCGCAGGCCGAGCCGGAGGACACCGCGATTCCGGCCAGGTCCAGCGCCATCACGGCGGTGGGGGCATCGAGACCCGGCACCGCGAAGCAGAGGGTGTTGGGCAGGCGGGGGGCGCCCGCCCCGAACACCACCAGGTCGGGGGCCAGCGCCCGCAGCCGCGCCTCGACCCGGTCCCGCGCCTGGGGGCCGGGTCCGGGCAGATGCGCCAGCGCGATCTCCGCCGCCGCGCCGAGGCCCACGAGGCCCGGCAGGTTCTCGGTGCCGCAGCGCAGGCGCCCCTCCTGCCCGCCGCCGCGCAGGAAGGCGGCCGACAGGCCGACCCCCTCGGCGAGCACCAGGGCGCCGACCCCCTTGGGGGCGGCGAATTTGTGCCCCGACAGGGTGAGGGCATCGAGGCCCAGGGCCGCGAAATCCAGCGGGATCTTGCCCACCGCCTGCACCGCGTCGCTGTGGACCAGGGCATCGCCATGGGCGCGGGTCAGGGCGACGATCTCGGCGAGCGGCTGGATCACCCCGGTCTCGTTGTTGGCGGCATGGACCGAGACCAGCAGGCTCTCGCCCGCATGGCTGTCGAGCAGGCCGCGCAGGGCGGCCAGATCGACGATCCCGTCGGCATCCACCGGGATCACCGTCACCGCACCGGCGGGGAAGCGATGGCCGGCCGAGACGCAGGGGTGTTCGGTGGCGCCGATCAGCAGGCGGGTCGGCGCCGGCCGGCCGGCCCGGACGAGCGCGCCCGACAGGACCGCGTTGGCCGCCTCGGTGCCGCCGCTGGTGAACACCACCCGGCCCGAGCCGGCGCCGACGAGGCGGCCGACCTGATCGCGGGCGACCTCCAGGGCCGCCCGGGCCTGACGCCCCTCGGCATGGACCGAGGAGGGGTTCCCCGGCAGCAGCAGCGCCCGCGCCACGCAGGCCGCGACCTCGGGGCGAACCGGCGAGGTGGCGTTGTGGTCGAGATAGGCGCGGCTCGAAGTCATGCGTGAAAAACCGATCGCTGCGTCAAGGTCGAAGTCGACAATTCCTTGCTTTTGCCCCCCACGATCATGCTAAGGCGCGGGCACGATACGTGTTCCGACCAGCCCGTCCTGCGGGATAAGCACCGATCCGCCCTCGACCAACCGGCGCTTGTTTAGAATGATTCTAGTCAACTAGAATTATTCTAAGAGCGCTTGTAAGTTCGTTGCGGAGCGAGTCAAGGCGCGCCATGCCGGCCCGTCCGGTGCCGATCCGCCCCGCACGACGCCCAGGAGTTTCGAAAGACACCATGCCCGAAGTCATCTTCACCGGCCCGGCCGGCCGTCTCGAGGGGCGCTATCAGGCCCCCAAGAAGAAGGGCGCCCCGATCGCGATCGTGCTGCATCCGCACCCCCAGTTCGGGGGCACGATGAACAATCAGATCGTGTACAATCTTTTCTACACCTTCGCCAATCGCGGTTTCGCAGCCCTGCGCTTCAATTTCCGCGGGGTCGGCCGCAGCCAGGGCGCGTTCGATCACGGAACCGGCGAACTCTCCGACGCCGCCTCGGCCCTCGACTGGGTGCAGTCGGTCAACCCGGAGGCGCGCGCCTGCTGGATCGCCGGGGTGTCGTTCGGCTCGTGGATCGGCATGCAGCTGCTGATGCGCCGCCCGGAGATCGAGGGCTTCATCTCCATCGCCGCCATGGCCAACCGCTACGACTTCACCTTCCTGGCCCCCTGCCCCTCCTCCGGCCTGTTCGTGCACGGCTCCGAGGACCGCGTGGCCCCGGCCCGCGAGGTGATGCCGGTGATCGAGAAGGTGAAGGTGCAGAAGGGCGTCATCATCGAGCACCAGGTGGTGGACGGCGCCAACCACTTCTTTGACGGCAAGGTCGACGAGCTGACCCAGACCGTGGACACCTATCTCGACAAGCGCCTGGGCGCGCGGGACCAGCCGGCCGGCTAGGGCGGCGTCCTGGAAATCG
>JAKONB010000146.1 GCA_022702195.1 Beijerinckiaceae bacterium
TACTTGTCGCCGGCGAAGAGCGGCTTGCCGTCCTTCCAGATCGACTGGTGCACGTGCATGCCCGAGCCGTTGTCGCCGTAGACGGGCTTGGGCATGAAGGTCGCGGTCTTGCCGTAGCTCTGCGCCACCTGATGGATGCAGTACTTGTAGATCTGCATGTGGTCGGCGAGGTGGGTCAGCGTGTCGAACTTCATGCCGAGTTCGTGCTGGGCGCTCGCCACCTCGTGGTGGTGCTTCTCCACCTTCACGCCCATGGACTGCATGGCGGCCAGCATCTCGCCGCGCATGTCCTGGGCGGAATCCTGCGGCGGAACCGGGAAATAACCGCCCTTCATCGGGATGCGGTGGCCGAGGTTGCCGCCCTCGTAATCGGTGAAGCCGTTGATCGGCAGTTCGGCCGAATCGAGCTTGAAGCCGGTCTGGTAGGGCTCGGAAGCGAACTTCACGTCGTCGAACACGAAGAACTCGGCCTCGGGGCCGACATAGATCGTGTCGCCGATGCCGGTGGACTTGAGATACGCCTCGGCGAGCTTGGCGGTCGAGCGCGGGTCGCGGCTATAGGGGGCGCCGGTGGAGGGCTCCAGCACGTCGCAGACGATCGACATGGTAGAGGCCGAGAAGAACGGGTCCATGCAGGCCGTGGTCGGATCCGGCATCAGCAGCATGTCGGATTCGTTGATCGCCTTCCAGCCGGCGATCGACGAGCCGTCGAACATCGTGCCTTCGGAAAAAATCTCGTCGTCCACGAGGCTGACGTCGAACGTCACGTGCTGCCACTTGCCGCGCGGGTCGGTGAACCGGAAGTCCACGTACTTGACGTCGTTGTCCTTGATCTCTCTCAGGACCTCGGCTGCAGTCTTGGCCATCCTTGGAAGTCTCCTTCAGTCACGGCCTTCAGCCGTGGTTATTCCGCCGGCCGCCCGGTGAGGCGGCCCGCGGGTGGGGCAGGTTTAGCGTGCTGCGGCAGGGAATGCGACGGCGATGACGCTGTCGTGTCAGATCGCGCGGCTCGGACCGCGCGATGTCAGATCGCGTCCGTGCCGGTCTCGCCGGTGCGGATACGGATCGCTTCCTCGATGGTCGAGACGAAAATCTTGCCGTCGCCGATGCGCCCGGTCTGCGCCGACTTGCGGATCGCCTCCACGGCGCCCTCCACGAGACCGTCGGACAGCACGATCTCGAGCTTCACCTTCGGCAAGAAGTCGACCACATATTCGGCGCCGCGATAGAGCTCGGTATGGCCCTTCTGGCGTCCGAAGCCCTTCGCCTCGATCACGGTGATTCCCTGGAGGCCAACCTCCTGAAGGGCTTCCTTCACCTCATCGAGTTTGAAAGGCTTGATGATCGCTTCGATCTTCTTCATGCCGGGCGGGCCTGACCTCGATGCTGCTCTGCCCGACCTTGGTATCACCGCCGCCCGCCCTCCGCCACGGCGATTTGGCCGGAGGCCGGGGGAAACAGCACAAGAAGTGTGCGGCGCATGCAAATCCTGCGGGCAAATCTTCCTCCATGAGGCGGCTTGCGGGCAGGGCTGAGTGGCAGACGGGCATATCCACAGGGTTTGACGATGAGCACCACGCGCCTGCTGACGGTCGAGGCGATGCGCCGAGTCGATGCCGCGGCCATCGCCGCCGGCACGTCCGGTCGCGTCCTGATGGAGCGCGCCGGAGCGGCCGTGGCCGAGCGGGCGCGGGCGCTCCTGGCCGAGGGCGGACACGCGCTCGTCCTGTGCGGGCCGGGCAACAATGGCGGCGACGGGTTCGTGGCAGCCCGGCTCCTCGTCGAGGCGGGGTACGGGGTCGACCTTGTCTGTCTCGTGGCCCCGGAGACCCTGAGCGGGGATGCCGCGGATGCGGCCGCCGGCTGGACCGGTCCGGTCCTCATGCCCGCCGGTCTCGGCGATCTCGGTCAGTACGGTCTCGTGGTCGACGCCCTCTTCGGTGCCGGCCTGTCCCGCGGCCTCTCGGGCGACGCGGCGGCCCTCGTCGCGCGCGTGGCGGATGCGGGCTGCCCCGTCCTCGCCGTCGACATGCCGAGCGGCGTCGACGGGGATAGCGGCGCCCCGCGCGGCACCGCCCTGCGGGCGACCGAGACGGTGACCTTCGTCGCCCTCAAGCCGGGGCATCTGCTCCAGCCCGGCCGGACCCATTGCGGGGTCGTGCGGGTGGTCGATATCGGCACCGGCGCGGCAGCCCTGGAGGCGGGCTTCGCGGACGAGCCGGCGCTCATCCACAACGATCCGGATCTCTGGCGGGGCACGTTTCCATGCCTCGATGCCGCGAGCCACAAATACACACGCGGCCACGCCCTCGTCCTGTCTGGGCCGGCCTACCGTACCGGCGCGGCGCGGCTGGCCGCGCGCGGCGCCCTGCGGATCGGCGCCGGGCTGGTAACCCTGGCCTCGCCGGCTTCCGCGCTCCCCGAGAACGCGTCCCATCTCACCGCCATCATGCTGCGGGCCTGCGAGACCGCCGACGACCTCGACGACCTCCTGGTGGACGAGCGGCTGAACGTGGTGCTGGCCGGTCCCGGCCTCGGGGTCGGCGCCGGAACCCGCGACCTCGTCGGGGTTGCGGCGGCGGCGGGGCGCCGCCTCGTCCTCGATGCCGATGCGCTCACCAGCTTCAAGGGCCAGGCCCGCCTGCTCGCCGCCCACTTGGCCGACGGCGATTCGACCGCCGTGCTGACCCCGCATGACGGCGAGTTCGCCCGGCTGTTCGACGGGACCGACGCGGTCGAGGAGGGTTTGGCCAAGCCCGAGCGGGCGCGCCGGGCCGCCGCCGTGACCGGCGCGGTGGTGGTGCTCAAGGGCAGCGACACGGTGATCGCTGTCCCGGACGGGCGCGTCGCCATCACCGATCACGGCACCCCCTATCTCGGCACTGCCGGCTCGGGGGATGTGCTCGGCGGCTTCGTCGCCGGGCTGCTGGCGCAGGGGATGCCGCCGTTCGAAGCAGCCTGCGCCGCCGTCTGGTTGCACGGCGATGCCGGATTGCGCCACGGCCCCGGCCTCATCGCCGAGGACCTCCCGGAAATGATGCCGGCGGTGCTGGCTGCCCTCTGAACGCGCCGCCTCAGGTCACCTCGAACGAGGTCCACAGCCCGGTATCGAACCGCTCCAGAACGGTGGCGCTGATCAGCCAGCGGCCGGGATTGTCGGCCCTGAAGGCGATGCGGGCGGTCCGGCCCTCCAGGAGCTGAAACGTGTCGAGCCAGTAAGGCTCCCAGCCGTCGTCGAGGAGGTGGAGCAG
>JAKONB010000200.1 GCA_022702195.1 Beijerinckiaceae bacterium
ATGCGGCTCGGCCGCCAGAGCCTCGATCTCCATGTCCCGCACCACGATGGCCGCGTGCTGGAACCACGGATCGGTGGCGGCGGGATCGCCCGGATAGGGCAGGCCGGGCGGATCGAAGGCCAGGAGATCGAGGCTCTGGCGGCCGAGCCGCATCCGCAGGCGCTGGCCCGCATGCCCCGCCAATCCCGAGGCTTCGCGCACAGCCGCCGGGATCGGCCCGGGCGGGGCGACCGCTGCGAAGCCGAGCCCGTCCCGATAGAACGCCTCGGACCGGGCCAGATCCGCCACCGTGCGGGTGAGCCCGAGGAGGGCGGTCACGGCCCGGGCCGACGCGCCGCTCATACGAGCCGCGCCCCGCGCACGTTCACGGAGACCGCCATCAGGGCGTGCGAGACGCAGAGGAACAGCCGCGCGCGGTTGCGGCCGCCGAAAGCGAGGTTCGAGACCGTCGCGGGGGTGAGGATCTTGCCGAGCAGCGCACCGGACGGGTCGATGCAATGGACCCCGTCGCCGGCGCTCGACCAGACATGCCCGTCCTCGTCGCAGCGGAACCCGTCCGAGAAGCCCTTGTCCACCTTGTGGAAGATGCGGCCCTTGGCGAGATTGCCCGTGGCATCGCACGCATAGACGCGCAGGTGCCGCACCGGATCGGGGGCGAATTGCAGGCCGCTCTCGGCGATGTAGAGCCGGCTCTCGTCGGGGGAGAAGCAGAGGCCGTTGGGTCCCTGGAGATCGTCCGCGACGATGTCGAGGCGGCCGCGCGCGGGATCGAGGCGATAGACCCGGGCCGGCAATTCGGACGCCTGCTTGCCACCCTCGTAGTCGGTCTGGATTCCGTAGGGCGGATCGGTGAACCAGATCGTGCCGTCGGATTTGCAGACGATGTCGTTGGGCGAGTTCAGGCGCTTGCCCCCGTGGCGATCGGCCAGCACCGTGATGCGGCCGTCGAACTCGGTCCGGGTGATGCAGCGCCCGCGATGCGAGCAGGAGAGCAGCCGCCCCTCCCGGTCGCGGGCATGGCCGTTCTCGAAACCGGCCGGCTCCCGGAACACGCTGAGGCCGCCGCGCTCGCTCCAGCGCATCACCCGGTCGTTGGGCAGGTCGCTGAACAGCAATTCGTCGCGGTCCCCGAACCAGACCGGCCCCTCGCACCAGCGGAATCCCTCGGCCAGGGTCTCCAGGGGCGCGTTGGGCAGGACGAACGACGCGAAGCGCGGGTCGTGGATCTCGAAACCGTCCATGGGCGCGCCCGCTACTTGAAGCGGCCGGGCTGGTTGACGGTCGGTTCCACGTCGAGGCCCACCACCATCATGGTGCAGGGCTCGGTGCCCACCGTGCCGGAGAGGTGGCCCTTGCGGCCGTCGCGCTCCCGCGTGTTCTGGTCCTCGCCGAACATCAGCTCGCCCGGACCCATCTCGACCCGGTGGCCGTCCATGGTCTCCACGAACCAGCGGCCGGTGAGAATCGCGATCCATTGCGGCTTGGGGTTCTCGTGCCAGTCGCCGACCCAACCCACGGGCAGCACCGTGAAGGTGACGCCCGCCCGGGCCGGCGCCTGCTTGTCGTTCCATTGCGGCGCGACCCCCGGATTGATGCCCTGGAAGTCGAACTGCGACAGGGTGAACGCCGCCTGCCGGCTGACGCCGTCCGGGTCCGTGTAGACGTGCCAGTAGGGCATGGTCGGCTTCGCCTCGGTCATGGTGCTCTCTTTCCTCAGGGCGCTGTCACGGCGGATTGCGGACCGCTGGACAGCGGATGGCGCGCGACCGCGCCGGCCGGGGCGTAGCCGCCGCCGATCACCACCAGCAGCAGGCCGCCGACGAGGCCGAAATTCTTGAAGAAGTCCCAGAAATGCGCCCGGCCCTCGCCGCCCTTCGACCAGAAATCCGGGAACTCCCAGAACCGGTGGAAGAGCACGGCGGTGACCGCGCAGAAGCCGGCGAGCAGGAAGGCGCCGAGCCGGTCATGCCAGCCGGTGACGATCATCACCGGGCTCACCACCTCGACAAGGGCGCCGAGCACCACGAGCAGGGCCGGGAACGGCAAGGGGCCGGAGGAGGCCTGCTCCATCGCCTCATCCCAATGCGCGACCTTGTCGTAGGCGCTCAAGGGAAACATACAGACGAGGCAGACCTTGGCCAGGAGCGGCACGGCGACGAGATCGAGCCAGCTCATGGACCTGTCCTCTTGCCGCCGGTCCTCTTGCCGCCGGGCCTCTTGCCGCCGGGCCTCTTGCCGCCGGGCCTCTGCGCGGCGCGAGCCGAAGAACGGGATCTGCTGCGGGGCATCGGCGGGCCGCGTGGTTTCCGGACGGGACGGTCGCGAAGCGGGTCCTCGCGATCGGCGGGCCAACGTCCCGGCCACGCCGGGGTTGCCTCGCCTCGCGCGTCCGTGCGCATCGCGGCACGGAACGGCGCCGGGCGGGTCACGTTGGCCGAGCGCGCTTCATCCCCAGCAGGCCCGCTCATGTCCCAGGATCATTACGACGTCATCGTGATCGGCAGCGGTCCGGGCGGGGGCTCGCTGACGGCCCGTCTGGCCAGGACCGGCAAGCGCATCCTGCTCCTGG
>JAKONB010000218.1 GCA_022702195.1 Beijerinckiaceae bacterium
GAGCATCACCGTCAATCTCACGCGGTGAGTTTGACGGTGATCGCAGCCGGTCTGCGGCACCGGCTCCACCACCGGATCGACCAGGGTACCGGCGCTGGCCGAGACGTCGGCCAGGGGCGGCGGGCCGGAGGCCGCCGGCAGGCCCGGCCCCGCGAAATCGATGACGTAGAGGCGCCGCGCCGGCTGAGGCGGCACCGTCGGGCGCAGCCGTTCGGCCGAGCCGATCCGGGTCGCCACCACGCGGGCGAGGCCCCCCGGGACAACCGGCGCCGGCTCCGGCCCCACGGTGGTGAGCGTATAGGCCACATCGAGCGCCCGGCCCGCCGCCACGGGGTCGCGCGGGACGAAGGCGGCCACGACGTTGTCCATGTATTCCTCGCGCGACGGGATCTCGAAGAGCTGGATCGCCCCCGCCCCGAACCCCGCCTCCGGGGTGACCCAGAGGCCCGGACGGGCCTCGTGCCGGGCCTGGACGTCGAGATAGGCGCCGAAATCCCGCTCGCGCTGGAGCAGGCCGAACCCCTCGAGCGGATCGACCCCGAAGGCCGAGATCTGCGGCTGCGCCCGGCCGTTGACGAGGGGACGCCAGAGCCGGTCGCCCCGGGTCGCCACCGCGAGCCCGTCGGAATCGTGGACCTGCGGCCGAAAATCGTCGAAGGGCGCGGCCCCGCGCCCGCCCGGCCCGTTCTGCCCGTGCAGGAACATGCTGGTGAGGGGAGCGAGACCGAGGCGGTCGAGGGCGACGCGCGGATGCAGGGAGGCCTCGACCCTCACGCCGGAGGGGTCGCCGGGCGCGACGGTGAAGCGATAGGCCCCGGCGAGACTCGGGGAATCGAGGAGCGCCAGGATGGTGAGGCGGCGCGCCTCCGGCCCCGAGCCCGCCTTGGGCTCGCAGATCCAGAAGGCCGTGAAATCCGGAAATTCCTCGGCGCCCGGCCCGCCGGTGCGGATCGCCGCGCCGCGCGCCGACAGACCGTATTCCTGACCCGCGCCGCGCAGCCGGAAATACGAGGCGCCGAGGAAGACCAGGACTTCCTCCTGGGCCTCCGGCCGGTTCGCGTCGAAGGCGTAATGCAGGCGAAAGCCCGCAAAGCCAAGATCGGGGGGAAAGCTCTGCCCCCGCAGCGCCGGGCCGAGGTCGAACAGGCCCGATTCGTAGGCGATCTTTCGCGCCGGTCCCTCGGGGGGCTGAAGGAAGAGAGCGACGCGCTTGCGCTGCAGGAAGCCGCGATGGAACAGCTGCGCCGAGAAGAGCGGGCCGAGGCGCGGGCTCGCGGCGGGCCGGAAGGTGATCGCCCGGTAATCGTCGTAGCCGAGGCCCGCCAGGGAGGCGGGCAGATCGTCGTCCTGGGGCCGGTAGGGAGCGGCCGCCAGGGTCCGGGCCTGGGCGACGACATCGGCGAAGGTGGTGGCGACGGCCGAATCCCGTGTCTCGGCGCGCGTTCGGGCGACATTCAGTTCGACCGTGCTAAGGAAGACACTTCCTGTGGCCGCGCCCAGAGCGGCCCGCAGCGTTGTCCGCCGCGAGATGGGGTCCGCCCGCCGGTCTGTCTCATCGTCGCCGTCGCCCATCGGTGTCACTCCCCGCTCGAGTTTCAGGCGCCCCATGTCCCCACGGTTGTCGCACGACGCCCCGGCGGTCGAAATGCCCGCCGATCGCCCTCGCGGCGGAACCGGGCCTGAAACGCCCGCGGGTCGTGAGCGATCCCTGCTCGGCCGCCGACTTCTGCTGGGGGTGCCGCCGCTGGTCCTGACGGTGGCGATCGCCGCCCTGGCCTCGGCGTCCTCCGGGCCGCCGACCGGCGCCCTGGCCTGGGGCGTCCTGATCCTGTTCTGTCTGGTGATGGCCTGGCAATCCTTCGTGGCGTGGCAATACGTCTACGGCCTCGCCGCCGCCGGGCTGGGCGACGGCGCGACATCCGCCCTGGAGCTGCGCTCCCGGACGGTGCCGGCCAAAGCCTCCGGCCTCAGCCGGACCGCCGCCGTCGTGGCGATCCACGCGGAGGATGCGGTGGCGGTGTTCGCGGCCCTGCGGGTCATGGCGCGCTCGCTCCAGCGCGGCGGCGGCGACGGGCGCGACCTCGACCTCTTCGTGCTCTCCGACACGCGCGACGGCGCCATCGCGGCGGCGGAAGAGCGGGAATTCGCCCGCATCCAGGCCTGGGCCAGCCAGAACGGCCCCGGCCTGCCGCGCCTGCGCTACCGCCGCCGCCGGGACAATGCTGGCCGCAAGGCCGGCAACATCACCGAATTCTGCAGGACCTACGGGGCGGAGTACGATTTCATGATCGTGCTCGACGCCGACAGCCTGATGACCGGAGCGGCCATGCGCCGCCTCGCCCGGCTGATGGAAGAGCATCCGGGCGTTGGCCTGATCCAGACCGTCTCATACGCCACCGGCCGCGACACCCTGTTCGCCCGGATCCAGCAATTCGCCGTGCGCCTCTACGCGCCGCTGGCGATCCGCTGCCTGGAGACCTGGCAGGGGCCGGATGGCAGCTATTGGGGCCACAACGCGATCCTGCGGGTCGCGGCCTTCGCCGAGAACGCCGAATTGCCGGTGCTGCCCGGCAAGGCGCCGCTCGGCGGCGAGATCCTGTGCCACGACATCGTCGAGGGCGCCCTGCTGCGCCGCGCCGGCTGGGCGGTGCATCTCCTGCCCGAGATGGGCGGCACCTGGGAGGAGATGCCGACCAATCTCGTCGATCTCCTCGGGCGCGAGCGCCGCTGGTGCCAGGGCAACCTGCAGCACCTGCGCGCGCTGCCCTGGAAGGGCCTGCGGGGGGCGAGCCGCTGGCACATCGTGGTCGGCATCCTCTCCTACGGGGTACTGCCCCTGTGGATCGCCT
>JAKONB010000241.1 GCA_022702195.1 Beijerinckiaceae bacterium
TGCCGGCCTGGGCGTACATGACCTTGCCGGTGCCGGTGATCTTGAAGCGCTTCTTCGCGCCCGACTTGGTTTTCAGCTTGGGCATTTGGCTCTCCTGAACGCGCATGGACCCCGCCCCGGTCCGGGACGAAGCGATGCGCTCGGTTGATGCTTCTGATGGAGCAGCACGAGCCGCCACGGCAGCCCTATCGGCCGGGCGGTTCAACGCGAGGGGGCGTATGACAGAAAAGCGACGCGGTTTCAATGCCAGCCCAGGGGTGTCCGGGACCGGATGCGATTTCCCGCAAAAGCGCGCCGGGATTGCTTGACAGGAAGGGAGGCGGAAATTAGACCCCCGACATCCCCGGAGACGGGGTGGGACGCCGAGCGGGCGTAGCTCAGTTGGTTAGAGTGCCGGCCTGTCACGCCGGAGGTCGCGGGTTCGAGTCCCGTCGCCCGCGCCACGTCCCTGTTACCTGACTACCCAGATGCGGGCGTAGCTCAGTTGGTTAGAGTGCCGGCCTGTCACGCCGGAGGTCGCGGGTTCGAGTCCCGTCGCCCGCGCCACTCACGATTGCCCCTTTCCCAAACCAGCGATTCCTTTTCGGCGCGATCACCCGTCGGCACCGAGTCCGGGCCGCCGTCGAAGGACGCCATCGACCGGCCTCGTGGCCTTTCGGTCACGCGTCGGACCGGAGGTGCTGGACCGGACTCCGCGCCGCGTTTTCGCCGTATCGACCCGGAAAGGCAGGGAAGCCCCATCCCCCTTCCCCCGGTTCGGCCGAATGCCCCAGATCGCGTCCCTCACCTCCACGCTGGTCCCGCGCCTCGCGGCCAGTGCTTTGCTCCTCGCCATCGCCGGGTGCGGGACATCGAGCCTCGTCGGCTTGCCCGATCAGCCCACCAGCGTCGTCATCCTGGACGAGCAGGCCGCGGCGACCGCGATCTCGCGCTACCGGGCGCAGCATGGCCTCGGCCCAGTGGCCATCGATGCGAGTCTCATCCGCGCCGCCTCGTACCAGGCTGGCGCGAATGCCCGGGTCGGGCGCCTGAGTCACGAGATCGCCGGGACCTTCGATGCACGCATGGCGGAGGCGGGGTTCGGTCGCGCCTACGCCGCCGAGAACCTGAGCGCCGGATCGGTCACCTTCGACGAGGTTCTGGCCCGCTGGAAGGCATCCCCCGAGCACAACAAGAACATGCTGATTCCCCAACTCAAGCGAGTCGGCATCGCGCGGGTGGATGCACCCGGCACGCGCTACAAACGCTTCTGGGCTCTGGTCCTCGCGGGTGGCTGAGTGCCTCGCACTGAACTCCCGCTGCGCCATCCGGCTTCCAGCAAGACACGGCAGTGATCGGAAGTTTTGTGAGGCACTCCAACACGGCCCTCGCGCGTCGGACGACTGAGCTTCGATTGCTCCAATCTGCGGAAGCACGGATATGCTCAGAACCATTCCACGATATACAAATCGACCCTATAGCGACAACAGCATTGAAATACGGAAGCGCAGTTTGACAACCATGACGTCTTGATGTCGACATGCATTGAATTTTCAATCGAATTGCCTTCAGATATGATTGAATATTTAACCGATACGGCGTCAGATGGGTGGCATCGTCGTACACGCCCGACATGCGCTGATGGCAGACAATGATCGAAAACAGGTGGTCCGACCGAGCATCCTCGACTGAGGATCGCGATGTCTCCGATGGGGCGCAGCAGCGCGATTCACCGGTGGAGCGCCCGAATTCGTCGCGTCTGAAGCACGAGGAGGCCAACTACGCTTTTCGCCTTCTGGTGGAGGCCGTCAGCGACTATGCCGTCTACATGCTCGACACCGACGGGTTTGTGTCGACCTGGAACAAGGGCGCCGAGCGCAGCAAGGGCTACACGGCGCAGGAGGCGATCGGCCTGCCGTTCTCGACCTTCTATACCCGTGAAGACCGCATGGCGGGGAAACCGGCCCAGGTGATGGCGGCCGTCCGCGCCCAGTCGAAACTCGAGACGACCGGATGGCGCGTCCGCAAGGACGGGAGCCGGTTCTGGGCTCGCGTGGTGATCGAAGCGATCTACGATGATGACGGGGTCCATCTCGGGTTCGCGAAGGTAACGCAGGATGTCACGATCCAGCAGAAGGCGCTCGACCAGCTCACGCGCAACCTCGACGCGGCGCTCTCCAACATGTCCCAGGGGCTGTGCTTCTTCGATGCGGAGGAACGCGTCATCCTGGCCAATGCGCCGATGGCCGCATTCTGCCGTCTGCCGGGTCCCGATCCGATGCCGGGGATGTGTTTTACCGACATCATGAACGCCGTCATCCAGCAGAGGGCCGCCGAGCTCAGCGCCCCGCTGGATCGGACCTGCGAGGAACACCGCGCCCTGATCCGGACGCGGAAGGCCGGAAGCCTCATCCTCAAGCCGCGTGAGGATTACGTCCTGTCGGTCACGCACAGCCCGATGCCCGACGGCTCGTGGGTCATGACCATCGAGGACATCTCCGAACGATCGCGCTCGCAGAGCCAGATCGCCCATATGGCGCTGCACGACGCGCTGACCGACCTGCCCAACCGGGTGATGTTCCGACAACGCCTGGACGACGCCCTCAATCACGTCCGGCGCGGCGCCATGGCGGCCGTGCTCTGTCTCGACCTCGACCGGTTCAAGGCCGTCAACGACACCCTCGGACACCCGGT
>JAKONB010000268.1 GCA_022702195.1 Beijerinckiaceae bacterium
AGCCGGCCGCCTTCGAAACGATCACCCGCAACACCAATCCGGAGCTGACCCGATGAGTGCCTCCCCCGCCGCCGCGCTCGCCGCGGCACACCGGCCCGAGCGCCTCACCCATCTGCAGCCGCTGGAGGCCGAGAGCATCCACATCATGCGGGAGACGGTCGCCGAGACCGAGAACCCGGTGATGCTCTACTCCATCGGCAAGGATTCGTCGGTGCTGCTGCACCTGGCGCTGAAGGCGTTCGCGCCGGGGCGTCTACCCTTTCCGCTGATGCACATCGACACCACCTGGAAGTTCCGGGAGATGATCGCGTTCCGCGACGCGCGCGCCAAGGAACTGGACCTCGACCTCATCGTCCACACCAATCAGGACGGGCTCGCCCGCGGCATCGGTCCGATCAGCCACGGCTCGGAAGTTCATACCGACGTGATGAAGACGCAGGCCCTGCGTCAGGCCCTGGACAAGCACAAGTTCGACGCGGCCTTCGGCGGCGCCCGCCGCGACGAGGAGGCGTCCCGCGCCAAGGAGCGCATCGTCTCCCTGCGCACCGCCCAGCATCGCTGGGACCCCAAGCGCCAGCGCGCCGAGCCCTGGCACATCTACAACCTCAAGAAGAAGCGCGGCGAATCCCTGCGCGTGTTCCCGCTCTCCAACTGGACCGAGCTCGACGTCTGGCTCTACATCGAGCAGGAGCAGATCCCGATCGTGCCGCTCTATTTCGCCAAGCCGCGGCCGGTTGTGGAGCGCGAGGGCCAGCTCATCATGGTGGATGACGAGCGTCTGGCGCTGAATCCCGGCGAGACGCCGCAGAACCTGTCCGTCCGCTTCCGCACGCTGGGCGATTACCCGCTCACCGGCGCGGTAGAGAGTGGGGCCGCGACCCTGCCCGAGATCATCGGCGAGACGCTGGCGGCCCGCACCTCGGAACGCCAGGGCCGCGTGATCGACAAGGACGGCGCCGGCGCCATGGAGCGCAAGAAGCAGGAGGGCTATTTCTGAGATGACCATCCATCAATCGCCCGAAACCTTCGGTTACGATGCGTTCCTGAGCGCGCATCAGAACAAGGAAGTCTTGCGCTTCATCACCTGCGGCTCCGTCGATGACGGCAAGTCGACGTTGATCGGCCGGCTCCTGCACGACACCAAGCAGATCTTCGACGATCAGGTGACCGCCCTTCAGCGCGATTCACGCAAGCACGGGACCCAGGGCGCCGAGATCGATTTGGCGCTGCTGGTGGACGGCCTTCAGGCCGAACGCGAGCAGGGCATCACCATCGACGTCGCCTATCGGTTCTTCTCCACCGACAAGCGCTCGTTCATCGTCGCCGACACCCCCGGCCACGAGCAATATACCCGCAACATGGCCACCGGCGCCTCCACCGCCGACGTCGCCGTGATCCTGGTGGATGCCCGCCAGGGCCTCACCCGCCAGACCCGGCGCCACGCGCTCCTGGTCTCGCTCCTCGGCATCAAGCGCGTGGCGCTGGCCGTGAACAAGATGGACCTCGTCGGCTGGTCGCAGAGCCGGTTCGAGGAACTCACGAGCGCCTTCGACGCCTTCGCAGCGCCGCTCGGCTTCACCGAGGTGCGGGCGATCCCGCTCTCGGCCAAGAACGGCGACAACGTCGTTCTGCCGGGGGCCGCTGTGCCGTGGTACGACGGGGTCACGCTGCTGCGGTACCTCGAGGAGGTGCCGGTGCGCGTCGAGGAGCAGGCCGCCCCCTTCCGCATGGCGGTGCAATGGGTCAACCGGCCCAACTCGGATTTCCGTGGCTTCTCGGGCCTGATCGCCAGCGGACGGGTCGCACCGGGTGATGCCGTGGTGATCGCCCCCTCGGGACGCAGCTCCACCATCGCCCGCATCTATACCGCCGACGGAGACCTCCCCCATGCGGCGGAGGGCCAGTCGGTCACCCTGGTGCTGACCGACGAGGTCGATGCCTCGCGCGGATCGGTGATTGCCGCGGCGGCCGCGCCGCTGCGCGTCACCGACACGATCGAGGCCCGGCTGTTCTGGGCCGCGGAGACCGAACTGGCGCAGGGCGCGACTCTGTTGGCCAAGATCGGCACCGTCACGGTCAACGCCGTGGTCGGCAGCATCCGCACCCGGATCGATCCCGAGACCGGCAAGGCCGAACCGGTGGAGCGGCTCGTCGCCAACGATATCGGCGACGTGGTGCTGAATCTCGACCGGGCCGTGGCGGTGGATGCCTACGCGGCCAATCGCGACACGGGCGGCTTCATCCTGATCGACCGGGAGACCACCGACACGGCGGCCCTGGGTCTCGTTCAGGCGACCGCATCGACCACGCCCGGGGCCGCCACGAGCGGGTCGACCGCGGCGCCGGAGACCCCAAAGGGCGGCCTGTTCTCCCGCCTGAAGGGGCTGCTCGGCGGCTGAGTTCAGGCAACCGCGAAACGGGACAAACGCGCCGCCGCTCTCCGCGAGAGACCGGCGGCGTTTTCATCGACCAGGATTGCCCGGACGGGCCGGCGCGGCGCCGATCAGTGCCCGCCCGACAGCTTCATGAGGACGAGGCCCGACACGATCAGCGCGGCGGCGGCGAGCCGCATGGCGCTGACCTCTTCCCCGAGTACGACGATGCCGATCACGAAGGCGCCGACCGCGCCAATGCCCGTCCAGATCGTGTAGGCGGTGCCCAGCGGCAGCGTCCGCATGGACAGGGCGAGAAGCCCGACGCTGCCGACCATCGCCACGCCCATGACAATCGTCGGCCAGAGCCGCGTGAAGCCCTGCGACTGCTTCATCGCGAAGGCCCACACGATTTCGAGGATGCCGGCGGTGACAAGATAGATCCAGGCCATGCTGGCCCTCCGTTTCGAGGGCCGGGCCGTCCCGGACTTGAACCCCGGGGAGCCCGGGGGGAGGACGTGACCTCGCGATCGTCCGAGATCGTGACACGACCCGGCATCGTTCCATCGGGTAGAGCGTGAGGCCTCTCCTGTCACCTGCGTTTATCGCGATGGGCCGGGCCGGTCGCGAAACACGGTGCGGGGAGCCCGTGACGCGGGTGGCCCGAACATGCGATGACACACCGGGCCGCGCATCCGGCGGTGGCGACGGGCGATCTTCGAACGATGGCGACATTCCACTTCGTCGAGGATTACGAGCGCTTCGTCGCCGAACTGGTCCGCACCCATCCCATCGACACCGCCATGAGCCTCGCGGTGGGCGGCTCGTTCGAGGAGGTCGGCGCCATCGAGTGCGAGATCCTGATCCATGCCGGGCTGAGGCCGGGGCAGGCGGTGGTGGATCTCGGTTGCGGCAGCGGCCGTCTCGCCGTCGCCCTGTCGCGGGCCGTCGATATCTCCTATTTCGGTCTCGACGTGGTGCCGGCCCTTCTCGACTATGCCCGGACCAAGACCCCGAAATCCTACAAGTTCGTCCTCAACCGCGCGCTGACGCTGCCGATCGAGGCGCGCTCGGTGGACATGCTGTGCGCGTTCAGCGTGTTCACCCACCTGCTGCAGGCCGAGAGCTACCTCTACCTGGAGGAGGCGCATCGCTGCCTGCGTCCGGGCGGCCGGGTGGTGATGTCCTTCCTCGAATTCGCCCTTCCGCAGCATTGGCGGATCTTCGCCCAGACCGTCTCGACGCAGCGGGCCAGCAGCGCGCCGCATCTCAACCAGTTCATCGAGCGCAACCAGATCGACGTCTGGGCGGAGCGCCTCGGCTACGACTCGGTGGCGTTCATCGACGGTCCCGCCGCCCCGTGGCCCTCGGGACAGGCGCTGGGCCAGTCCGTCGCCATCCTCATCAAGGCGGCCTGACAATCTGCTGGGATCGTCACACGAGCCATGAAGTGACCGCATGAGGCGATCCCTTGCCGGCTCCCCGCACCGGGATTAGGGTCCGCGCCGCCTTGATCAAAGGGTGCTTGAGCGTCGACGACCCTCAAGACTGCGACATCCAAGAATTCGATCCCCGAGAAAGCGGAGTATCTGAAATGGGCTTTCTGGCCGACGCCCTGTCCCGCGTGAAGCCGTCCGCGACCATCGCCATGACGCAGAAGGCGCGCGACCTCAAAGCTGGCGGCATGGACGTCATCTCTCTCTCGGTGGGAGAGCCCGATTTCGATACGCCCGACCACATCAAGGATGCGGCGGTGGAGGCGATCCGGCGCGGCGAGACCAAGTATCCGCCCGTCTCCGGCATCGCGCCCCTGCGCGAGGCGATCACCCGCAAGTTCAAGCGCGAGAACGGCCTCGACTACAAGATCTCGCAGACCATCGTCGGCACCGGCGGCAAGCAGGTGATCTACAACGCCCTGCTGGCCACCCTGAACCCGGGCGACGAGGTGGTGATTCCGCGCCCCTACTGGGTGTCCTACCCCGAGATGGTGATCCTGTGCGGCGGCACGCCGGTCTTCTGCGAGACCGACATGGCGCATGATTTCAAGCTCCAGCCGGAGGAGCTGGAGCGGGTCATCACGCCCAAGACCAAGTGGATCATCCTCAATTCGCCCTCGAACCCGTCGGGTGCCGCCTATGCCCGCGACGAGCTCAAGAAGATCACCGACGTGCTGATGCGCCATCCCCATGTCTGGGTGCTGACCGACGACATGTACGAGCACCTGACCTACGGCGCCTTCGAATTCG
>JAKONB010000276.1 GCA_022702195.1 Beijerinckiaceae bacterium
GGCATCGAGGCGCGGGCGCCCGAGCGCACCGAGACCAGGAGCGGGGTCTTCGGGTCGCCGAAGCCGCGGCCGGTGAGCGCGCCCACCGCGTCGAGGGCGGCCTGGACTTCGGCCTTCAGCTCGGCCGGGTAGGTCTGACCGTGGTCGTAATAGTAGGTGCAGACCTCGGTGGTGATCGTGAAGCCGGGCGGCACCGGCAGGCCGAGATTCGACATCTCGGCGAGGTTGGCCCCCTTGCCGCCGAGCAGGTTGCGCATGGACGACTGGCCCTCGGCCTTGCCGTCACCGAAGGAATAGACCCACTTGCCCATCGTCATCCATCCGCTTGCAGGAGTGAAACGCGCCCCAGCGTATCACGGCGGGTTGGACCATCTCCTGCTGCAACGCAAGATGAACGGATCGATCGGCTCGGGAGGCGGTGACGGAAGTATCCTGCTGTAACGGGCTTTCCCGCCCGTCACGCCGGGGCGCGGCGCGATCGGGATCAGGCGCGGTAGCGGCCGTTGCGCTTCACCAGGACCTGCGTGCCGACGGGTACGCGCTCGTAGAGGTCGACGATGTCCTCGTTGAGCATGCGGACGCAGCCGGAGGAGAGCTGCTCGCCGATGCTCCAGGGCTCGTTGGTGCCGTGGATGCGGAAGAGGGTGTCGCGGTTGCCCTGGTAGAGGTAGAGCGCGCGGGCGCCGAGCGGGTTGTCGAGCCCCCCCTTGCGGGTACGCGGCAGATCGGGGTTGAGCGAGACCATGGTGACGGTGGGGCTCCAATCGGGCCACACGCCCTTGCGGGCGATCCGGGCCTCGCCCTTCCACGAGAAGCCGGCCTTGCCGACGCCGACGCCGTACTGGAGGGCGGTGCCGTCCTCCTGCACCAGGGCGATCTGGCGGTTGTCGATATCGACCACGATGGTGCCGGGCTTCTCGGGGCCGGTATAGCGCACGACCTGGCGGCGGTATTTCGGATCGAGCCGCGACGTGTCGACGAGGGGCACGTCGAACGGCTTGTCGGGCATCGTGCCGGTATACCAGGCGGCATCGTCGGCGGCGACATTGACCGGACCACGGGACTGGCAGGCGGCGAGGGGCGCGAGGGCCAGAAGGCCCAGGACGAGACGGCGGGTTGGCATGGCGGGCTCCGCGGATCGGCGCGTCGGCCGAGAATCATCCCCATGACTAACCGCAAGCGGCCGGCTCGGTTGTGTCTTTCAGGGCTCAGCCCGGCCGCAAGCGTCCCGGAGACCGGCCGCCTCCACCCTCGCGGGGGCGATCCCCGCAGGGGCGGAGGCGGCCGGACGGCCCCGATCACGAAGACGGGAAAACTCCCGATCGTTGCATCGGCGACACCGGCATCCCATCATGCGACTCGTCGTCACGAGCGCCACGCGAGTCCCTATGGCCGATACCCAGACCCTGCCCATCGCCGAGACCGACGCTTCGCTGAAAGGACTCCGGCCGGGAGTCCATCTCGACCATTGCGTGATTCACGTCTCGGACTGGGACCGGGCCAAGGCCTTCTACGGCGACGTTCTGGGCGCCGAGGTGGTGGCGCGCGGCGACGGCTTCGCGTTCCGGTTCGGCGGCGTCCAGCTCAATGCCCACGGCCCCGGCGTGGAGGCCACTCCCCTGGCCGACAAACCGGTGATGCCCGGCAACAGCGACCTGTGCTTCCGCTGGTCCGGCTCGATCGAATCCGCCATGGCGCATCTGACCAGCCACGGCGTTCCGGTGGAAGTGGGGCCGGTGGAGCGCCACGGCGTCGCCGGCCCCGGAATCAGCGTCTATTTCCGCGATCCGGACGGTTCCTTGATGGAGTTCATCACCTATCCGGAGCCGTGAGCCTTCCCAATCCGGTCGATCACCCCGAGACACGCGGATCTGGGCTTTCCTCAAACGCCGCGCGGGCTGGCTGGATCAGCTCCCGCGCTGGGCGAGCTGTTGGTTGGTCTGTTCGAGGCGCAGGGCGAGTTCGCGCATCACCGTGATGCCGATCTGCGGGAACTGCGTGAGCAATTCGAGGAAGACGGTGCGGTCGATCCGCAGGGCGGTGGTGGGATCCATCGCCGTCACCGTGGCCGAGCGCGGCTGGTCGGCCAGGATGCCCATCTCGCCGACGAGCGCATTGGCGCCCAGCAGCGCCAGCCGGAACGGACCCAGCGGCCCGTCGATCGTCACGGCGGCCGAGCCTTCGAGCACCAGATAGGCGGCGTCCGCCGCATCGCCCCGGGCGAACAATTGCTGCCCGGCCTCGAAATGCACGCGCTCGCTGGTGAAGGCCAGGAGCTTGAGGCGGGAGGGCTCCACGCCGCGAAACAGGGGAACCTGGCGGAGGGAGGAAACCTCGGTATCGAGGGTCATGGGTCGAAGGCTCCGTGGCGCGTCCGTCCCCCGTTCGGTGTCGGTCCGGTACGATCAGCGCGTATCCATGCGGGTTGCCGAAGCGTTGTCCAGCCCCCACCGCCTAACCTGTTTCGCTCGCTGCGGAACGGTCAAGCTTCACACCCCGGCCCGAGGCTCCGAATCGGCGGATCGGCATGTCCAGATCGGTTAACGGAGGCGTGATGTGAAGTGGCGCCGGTTTCTCATGCCTGACGCCGAAGGGTGGCCCGGACGGTTTGTCTAGATCTGGCGATCGGAGGAACCATCGATATTGGCGAAGGTTGTCCCGGCAGTGAGAGCAATGCTGAGGAGGCGCTGATGGCATCAGGAAATTCCACCTCGAAGCGGGGCTTTGCCTCGATGGACCTCGAGCGGCAGCGGGAGATCGCGAGCAAGGGCGGCCGGAGCGTTCCAGCCGAGAAGCGTTCGTTCTCCCAGGATCGCGAACTCGCCTCCAGCGCGGGCCGCAAGGGCGGGCAATCCACCGGCACGGGCCGTCCCGGAGACGAATGATCGATCGCGCGCAGCCCTCGCGGGTTGCGCGCTCTTCCGCTTCATCGATCTCGCTCAAGCAAAAACCCTCGTCCATCGGACGAGGGTTTTTGCTTGTCATCCACCGCGATTTCGCGGGGTGCGACG
This sequence comes from Beijerinckiaceae bacterium, assembly GCA_022702195.1. Taxonomy (GTDB): domain Bacteria; phylum Pseudomonadota; class Alphaproteobacteria; order Rhizobiales; family Beijerinckiaceae; genus Methylobacterium. The sequence continues at coordinate 3,012 of JAKONB010000276.1, forward strand.
GTGCGGTCGCAACATCCGGGTTTTGAAAGATCCGAGACCTTTCGCGGGTGCGGGGCCGAGCTCTGCAGAGTCTCGCCGAAGCCGACCCGGTCTCGATCTCAGGTCATGCAGCGGCCCGGCACCATCCGGCGCGCCTCGGGGCCGGCCAGGGAGCTGATGGCTCGCTCGCACCCCTCCTGCATCGGACGCCGAACCTTCACCGGGTCCTTGTCGCTGGCGGTGCGACCCGTTTGCGGCTGGGACGGCACCGACCGGGGGGCGGCGCTCGGAATGGCGGCGATGCGGGTCGGGCTGATGGCGATCGACGCGGCGCGGGTGCCAGGCAGGCCGAGGGTCGACACGGGGGAGGTCGGCGGCTGCGAGATCGTCGTGGGGGGCACCCACTGATCGGCCGCCTGACGAACGGTCGGCTGGATCAGGAGCGTCAGAACGGCGGCAGGTCCACTCACGCTTAGCAGGAAGCCCGACCGAAACATCGTCGTAATCTCCAGAAGGAGCTTGACAGGTTGTCGGTTCAACGCGGAGGGGAAATAACAGTTCCTTAATGCTTTAAATTCGGACGACGTTCAGTAAAGGGTATCCATCGGGTTCTACCGATCTTCCGAAGGGCCGGGGCCGCCCGAGGTCGGCCGTTGCAGAAAGGTGACTGGCTGCGAAAAATCGATACGACGCGGGCGATTCCGGAACCCGGGGAAGCTTCGCTCGTTGATTAGACACCCGGCCGCCTGGTCCTCCCCCCGCATTCCCCTTGTGCATTGGCCGGAACCTTTCGACGGGTCGGATCTCATCCGGCCCGTTTTTTCTTGCGCGCGCGCGGTCGTCAGGACTCCATTGTGATTCAACCCGCCCAGCAAAAAGCCCCGGCTCTCGCCGAGGCTCGTTGCGGGACGCCGATGGCGTCCGGCCGGATCGGCGATGTCAGGCGGTCTTGGCTTCCCGCCGGCGGGCGCTCTGCTGGAAGAACAGGGCTTGGCTGATCACCGCCGAGACGTTGGCGGGCTGGAACGGCTTGGCGATGAGGAAGGCCGGCTCGGGGCGCTCGCCGGTGAGGAAGCGCTCGGGATAGGCGGTGATGAAGATCACCGGAACCTCGAAGGTCTTGAGCAGGTCGTTCACCGCGTCGAGGCCGGAACTGCCGTCGGCGAGCTGGATGTCGGCTAGGATCAGGCCGGGCCGCGTGCCCTCGGACGCGATCTTGATCGCCTCCGTGCGGGTGCGGGCGACGCCGATCACGTTGTGGCCGAGACCTTCCACCAGGGCCTCGAGATCCATGGCGATCAGTGGCTCGTCCTCGATGATGAGGATCTCCGTGGCCATGTCGGCGGCAAGCTCACGGCCAGCCTCGTCCACGAGGTCGCGCACCTGCGTCACCGCAACGTCGAGGATGATCGCGGCGTCCTCCTCCGAGAACCCCTCCAGGCAGGAGAGCAGGAAGGCCTGACGCGGCAGCGGCGTGATCTGGCCCAGCCGAACCTCGGCCGGCAGGTCGTGCTGCACGTGCTCGCTCTGGCCGTTCACGGACAGGGAGTTCCAGATGCGGGTGAAGACGCGGAACAGGTCGGCCTTGACGTTCGCGCTGCGTCCGAGCGTCTCGGGCTCGTTGACCAGCGTCTCCAACGTGGCGGCCACATAGGCGTCGCCGGCCACCTGGCTGCCCGTCAGTGCACGCGCGTAGCGGCGCAGGTAGGGTAGGTGTTGCACGACGAGTTGAGCTGTCGACATTATATCCCCTTGGCTTTGCCGTTCTCGGGCGCCTCCGCCACAACGCGGTATGCAAGGCTCCGTTCCGTCGATCCGGAACCGTTTGTTCCGGTCGGCGTTGCAGGTGCAGCCATGGACCATGTCAAGCCGCAAAACAATCGCGGCGATGTCGCCCGGCGACATCAAGGGGACTGTACGAATGGATGATTCCGGAAAGGGCCGAGGCCCCTCCACCCCGTATCCTGCGTCCGATCCCGAGGATGGGATCGCGACACGGGATGAGGGGGCGGCGGCCCGGCTCGACGACCGGCTCGGCCAGGGCCTGAGCGATCACACCCAGAAGCGGATCGGCCTGCATTTGCGGGCCATGTACGACACCATCGTGCAGCAGCCGGTCCCCGATCGGTTTCGCGACCTTATCGCCCAGCTCGACGCCGCCCGCGATGGCGATTCCACGGATTGATCGGTCCGTTCCTTGAACGAAGGGCCGCCCGGTCTTCGCGGGCGGCCCTAGTGTTGGTTGATCTTGCGCGACGCCCGGCCGATCAGAGCGTCGGGGAACGACCGCGCATCAGGCCGATCACGGCCGAGATGGCGAAGAGCACGATGGCGACGAAGAACACGAGTTTGGCGGCCTCCATCGCGGTGCCGGCGATACCGCCGAAGCCGAGGAGGGCAGCCACGAGGGCGACGACGAGGAATGTAACGGCCCAACCGAGCATGGGATTCAACCCCTATATCAAGACGGGTGCAGCATCGGCTGCGACCTCATGACAGCATAACGCCAGGTTAGCGGAGCAGTTCCTCGTCCTGTCACAGGATTGCCACTTTTGGTGTCCGGTTCTTCAACCGATCGTCTCAGCCCGGCGCGGCAGGTTTCGTGCATGGCCGTTCGGGGTCGTCTCCTGCGGCGGATTGCCCATAACCCCTGCGCCGGCCACGCCCACTTGCCATGTGAGGCTTATCGCTATCTCCTGGAACCGGGCATTTCGGGGGACGTTCGTCAGAAGCCCTAGGTCAGGAGCCCGTCATGAGAGAATCGCCTGCCGCCTCCATCGCCCAGCGCATCGTGAAAGCGGTGACGCGTGCCGTGGATGCCATCGCACGCGGGACTGAAGCCGCCCTGGCCGGTACGCAGCCGCAGCCGCAACTCGTGCCGGTTCGCGTCCGCGCCCGCACGCGTTGAGGCCGACGCGTCGTTCAGCTCCCCGTCAGGACGTCGGCCAGGAGCTTCAGGTTCAGTCCGACGATGAGTACCGCGATTCCCCAGGCGAGACTTGTCAGCCAGCCAGAGGTGGCGTGCTGCCCCATCTTGGACCGGTCGGACACGAACCGGACCAGGGGAATCACCGCGAAGGGCAACTGCATCGACAGGACGACCTGGCTCAGGACCAAGAGCTTGGCCGTCCCCTGCTCGCCGTAGAGAGCGGTCACGCCGATTACCGGGACGATGGCGATGCCCCGGGTGATGAGCCGGCGTGCCCAGTCCGGCAGCTTCAGCCGCAGGAACCCCTCCATCACGATCTGTCCGGCCAGGGTCGCGGTCACCGTGGAGTTCAGCCCGGAGGCCAGCAGGGCGGTGGCGAACAGGGTCGAGGCGATGCCGGCGCCGAGCAGCGGGCTGAGCAGCTCGTAGGCCTGCTCGATCTCCTCCACGTCGGTGCGCCCGTGGGCGTGGAACACCGAGGCCGCCATGATCAGGATCGCGGCGTTCACGAACAGCGCCAGCATCAGGGCGATCGTCGAATCGGCCACCGCGAACCGGATCGCCGAGCGCTTGCCCTCCTCCGTCCGCGGATAGGCCCGGGTCTGGACGATGGAGGAGTGGAGATAGAGGTTATGGGGCATCACGGTGGCGCCGATGATGCCGATGGCGATGTAGAGAGCGGCCGGGTTCGTCACGATGTCGGTGGAGGGCACGAAGCCGCCCAGGATCGCCTGCAGCGGGGGTGAGGCCAGCGCGATCTGCACCCCGAAGCTGACGAAGATCACGCCGAGCAGCGCGATGACGAAGGCCTCAAGGGCCCGGAATCCCCGGCGCATCAGCAGCAGGATCAAAAAGACGTCCAGGGCGGTGATCAGGGCGCCCAGGATCAGCGGGATGCCGAACAGGAGTTTCAGGGCGATGGCAGTGCCGATCACCTCCGCCAGATCGCAGGCGATGATCGCCGCTTCGCAGGCCAGCCACAGGGCCACGCTCACCGGCCGGGGATAATGGTCGCGGCACGCCTGGGCGAGGTCGCGTCCCGTGGCGATGCCGAGGCGGGCGGCCAGGGCCTGCAGCACGATCGCCATCAGGTTCGAAAGCAAGATGACGCTGAGCAGCGTGTAGCCGAACTGGGCGCCGCCAGCGATGTCGGTGGCCCAGTTGCCCGGGTCCATGTAGCCCACCGAGACCATGTAGCCGGGGCCGATGAAGCCCATCAGCCGGCGCAGCCACGATCCCGTCTGGTGGACGGGGACGCTGGCATTGAGCCGGCCGAGACTTGCCTCCTCCGCGGATGTCCGGGTGAAGCGCCAGGCCCGATCCTCGTAACCCATGCCGTGTCGTATCCCCGAGATCGCGTTCCACCCTTTGCAGGAGCGCGGGTTTATAGCACCGGCTATAAAGGAAATAAACGGCTAAGAGAGCTCCGCCTCGGCACCGGTTCGCCGAGGGGGGCATCTCCTTCCTCACATGGCCATGCGCATGACGGCCGCCTCCGGCCGGGCCATCTTCACGGTGTTCCGGCCGAGACTCTTGGCCTCGTACAGGCAGGCATCGGCCGCCTCGAACAGGATCCCCGGATCGGCGATGGCCAGGGAGGCGAGATCGGCACCCCCGACGCTCACGGTCACGACCCGGTGCGGATTGATCTCGTGCGGCTCGCCACGCGCAGCCACAGCCGCGCAGATCCGCGCCCCGACGCTCGCGGCGCCCGCCAGATCCGTTTCGGGAAGGATCACGGCGAATTCCTCGCCCCCGATCCGGTACAGGGTGGCGTTGTGACCGCCGAGGGTCTCGGCCATCGATTGGGCGATCAGCTTCAGGGCGTCGTCGCCGCGCTGATGGCCGTAGCGGTCGTTGAATCCCTTGAAGCAATCGGCATCGACCATCAGCAGGGAGAGCGGCAGCGCCTGACGGATCGCGCGTCGGATGTCGCGCGCCAGAACCAGATCGAAGCGCCGACGGTTCCACAGCCCGGTGAGCGGGTCCGTGATGGCGAGGGTCTGGAGCTCGACATTGACCTGCGCGGTCCTGGCCTCGGCGGTGATGCGTTGCTTCAGCTCGCGTCGCAGCAACTGGGTCAGGGCGAGGATCCCGCCGCACAGGACCAGCACCACGAGCCCGAGGGTGGCGGCCTTGCGCCACCAATCGGCATAGATCCCGTCCAGCGGCATCGCGATGCTGATCCGGAGCGGCAGGTCGCCCACTTGCGCGACGGTGAACCGACGCAGGCCTTCGCCGTGAATCGCCTCACCCTCGAACGTCACCGTGCGCGCCCGTTTCATCCGCTGGACGGCGTGGCGCTCCCCGACATTCCGCCCGATCAGGTCCGGCGCGGAGGGATGACGCATCAGGATCGTGCCGTCATCGGACAGCAGCGTGATGGTGCCGTCGTTCCGGATGCCGACCGCCTCGAACAGTTGGCGAAAGTATTCCAGTTGAATGACGCCCCCAACGACCCCGGCGAACGATCCGTCCGGATTCGACAGCCGGCGGCTCAGGGGAAGCGATTCGACGCCGCTGAAGCGCGATCTGACCGGCATGCCGATGAAGAGACCCGCATCGTCGTGCTGGGCGTGGACGCGGAAATAATCCCGATCGCGCGCATTGAAGATCGTGCCCGGCCGCGAACTCAGGATGATGTCGCCCTGCGCGTTCAGGGCGAGGATTCCACCGAAATTCGCAACGTTGCCCACTCCTCCGAACAGGCTCCGGTCCCGGACCTCCGGTGCCGCGTTCCGGATCGCCGGGATGCGAAGACCGTCCACCACATTCAGCAGCGCCTGGTCGTAGAGTGCGATGTTGCGGGCGACATCCCGCGTCAGGATCGTCGCGAGGCTGAGTGCGGTGAGGTCCGCACGGGCGCCCGCCTCACGACGCATCTCGAGCAGCATGTAGCCGGCCACCGCGCAGAGGCCGATCACCAGCGCCAAATTGGAGATCGTGAGCGAACGGCCGGAGGGCACCCCCAGGAAAAAAGGGCGCCCGGGGGGGGATGTCGGCATGCGGCGATGGCCTTCGGCTTCGGTCGTAAGATGCACGGCAAACGTTGACGAAAGGCTTGCGGGCTCATGCCCGGTGCATCGCGTCCCGTCGGTCCTCGGTGGTTTGCCACCATTGCATCCCGATGCGAACCTCTTAGCAAAGATCGTGGTCGTGCGGTGCGGGACCGTGAGCCGGCTGCCCGGCACGAGTTCCCGCATCGGCGAACCCAGGACGGACTCGACAAGGGTCTCTAGGCCGGAAGGATGACACTCTTGCGAACGGATTGGCGACGCTGCGTTCCGGCCGATACCCGTCGGCAGATGGTCGTCACCGCGCTGGCGGGCGTCCTGCTGGGCCTCGGCGGTGTGACGGCGGGCACGAGCCTCGTCCAGGCCTCGGAACGCGGCGGCCTCTTCGACTTCTTCGAGGACTTGTTTCACGGGCCGGGCCGCAGGGTCCAGGCCGAACCGTTGCGGGTGGCCCCGCGCCGGCCGCCGGTGCGGTATTCCGCGCTTCCCGATGCAGGCCGCGTCACCGCCGTACACGCGCCGCGCCGGACCTGGCCGGCTCCGGTGGTCCGCGCGCGGACGCGTCGCCTCCCGGCCTCTACCGCCCTCGCCGCGACCGCCGTGACGCGGGGGGCGCTCGGTGCTCGTACGGTCTGCGTCCGGACCTGCGACGGCTACCTGTTTCCCGTGGGCACCCTCGCCTCCCCGGCGGATCTACCGGTCCATGCGGCGGCCTGCGCCGCGGCTTGCCCCGGGGCGCCGACCCGGCTCTTCACCCTCGGGGCGTCCCAGACCGAGATGGACCGGGCGATCGATCTCGACGGGCGGCCCTATCGCGGTCTTCCGGTAGCAAACCTCTACCGGACCCGGCGGGTGGAGCGTTGCGCCTGTCAGCCCGAAGGGTACGCGGCGACGCTGCTCCCCTTCGACCGGGACCTGACGTTGCGCGCGGGCGACGTGCTGGCCACGCCCTCCAGCGCCCAGGTGGTGACGGTCGCGCGGGGCGGCGCGGTCGTGGCGGTGGATTTTCGCGATGCGAAGGGGCTGTCCCGCCGTGCCCGGCGGGCGATCGACGCCAAGATCGACGTGGTCCGGCGCGAGGCCGATGCCCAGACTTTCCAAAGGGCCATGCGCATGGCCGAGCGCGGCAACAGGGTCCGGGTCGCCGGTATCGGCGGCTTCGAGCCCGTCGCGGCGCCGATCGAGACCGAGGCGTCCTTCGCGCAGGTGCGGGTCGTGGTCCCCTCGCCCTTCGTCTATTGACGCAGCCGCGTTGTGGCGGGTGCCGCGATGGCGTAGGGCCGGCGCTTGGCCCCCTGACGCGCCCGGAGCCGGAATGAGCGACACACAGACCGATTCCGCCGTTCCAGGGCCGGACCTGGACGGGGCAGCGCCCGCGAGCGGCGTGACCGTGCGGCTCTCCACCCTGATCCGCCGCCGCATCTGCCCCAACGGGTCTCCGTTCACCGCCAGCGGCACCTGCAGCTATATCGTCGGAACCGGCGAGGTCGCGATCATCGATCCGGGTCCTGCGGACGAATCCCATCTCGACGGCCTGCTGGCGGCGATCGCGGGCGAGCGCCTCGCCGCCATCGTGGTGACGCACACCCACCGCGACCACTCGCCGGGCGCCCGCCCGCTCCAGGCCCGCACCGGGGCGCCCATCGTCGGCTGCGGCCCGCATCGGGCGGCGCGCGACCTCGCGCCGGGCGAGTTCCCTCATCTCGACGCCAGCGCGGATCGCGCCCACGCGCCGGACCGCATCCTGGCGGAGGGCGACAGCCTCACCGGTCCCGGCTGGTCCCTCCACGCGGTGGAGACGCCGGGCCACACCATGAACCACCTCGCCTTCGCCCTGCCGGAGGAGGAGGCCCTGTTCTCGGGCGACCACGTGATGGCCTGGTCCACCACCATCGTGGCGCCGCCGGATGGCTCGATGCGCGCCTACATGGCCTCCCTCGACAAGC
>JAKONB010000296.1 GCA_022702195.1 Beijerinckiaceae bacterium
GTACTCTACGGCAAGGCCGAGGCGTTCACCGGGCCGGTGACCGTGTCCGATACGACGGTGCGGCTCGACCCCGGTTCGCACTCGGTCTCACCGTTCATCCTCGGGTCCGGGGGCGTGCTGGGCGGGACCGCCAGGATCGGCGCGCTGACGGCGAATGCCGGCGGCACCGTCTCGCCGGGCTACTCGCCGGGCACCCTGACGGTGAACGGGCCGGTGGCGTTCAACGCCGGGTCGACCTACGCCGTGGACGTGACCCCGGATGGGCAGCACGACCTGATCCTCGCCAGCGGGGCGGTGACGCTGTCATCGCAGGCGCAGGTGACGGTGAGCGCGGTGCCGGGGCGCTACGCCGGGCATACTAGCTATGCGATCCTGACCACGAGCGGCACGGTGAGCGGGCAGTTCGGCGCGGTGACGAGCGACTACGCCTTCCTGAAGCCGACGCTGAGCTACGATGCGCGCAACGTCTATCTCGGGTTGGCCTCCACCGACCGAAAGTTCACCGATTTCGGGCACACCCGCAACGCGTTCGCGGTGGCGGGGGCGGCCCAGACCCTGGGTTCGGGCAACCGGGTGTTCGACCGGCTGATGGATCTCGCCGAGGGCCAGGTGGGGCCGGCCTTCGGGCGGCTCGCCGGCGAGGGTCACGCCTCGCTGAACACGGTGATCCAGCAACAATCGATCTACCTCCGGGAGGCGGTGGGTGCGCGGCTGCGGCAATCGGACAGGGGGGCGGGCGCGCTCGCCACGGCGGCTCGGGCCGACGGTCCGGCGACGCGGAACGCGGAGGGCGATCCGGACCGGACGGTCTGGGCGCAGGCCTATGGCGGGCTGGGGCGGAACCTGGGGGACGGCAATGCCGGGGCGATCGCCAACACGATCGGGGGGATGCTGGCAGGCCTGGACGTGACGCTGGGCGAGGCGATCCGGGTCGGCGTGGTCGGGGGCCTGAGCCGCTCGACCTTCGACGTGCCCTCACGGGACATGGTGGGCTCGTTCAACAACGCCGACCTGGGCGTCTACGCTGGCGGGAGCCTCGGGGCGTTCAGCCTGCGCGGTGGGCTGGCGCAGAGCTGGCACGAGGTCACGGCGAAGCGGGCGGTGATCTTCCCCGGATACGCCGCCTCGAACGGCTCGCGCTCCCGCGTGCGTGGCACCCAAGCCTTCTGGGAAGCCGCCTACACCGTGGCCGTGGGGGTCGCACGGGTGCAGCCCTTCGCGAGTCTGGCCTATGTCGGCATCGACCGGCACCGGGTGAACGAGGGGGATGCGGGGGGCTCGGCGCTGACGGGCACGGTGCGAAACCAGGGCGTGCTCTACACGACGTTGGGCGCACGGGCCGCGACGGCGGTGGAGATCGCCGGTGTGGTGCTGACGCCGAGCGTGACGCTGGGCTGGCAGCACGCCTTCGGAGATGTCGTGCCGCGGGCCGGCCTGGGATTCGGCGGCGGCACGCCGCCGTTCGCGGCCTACGGGGTGCCGGTGTTGAAGGACGCGGCCCTGCTGGGGGCGGGCCTCGCCTACGACCTTTCCGAGGTCTCGCGGATCCAGGTCAACTACACCGGCCAGATCGGCCCGAGGGCGACGCAGAACGCCTTCACGGCGGAGTACGTGCTGAAGTTCTGATACGGCGTGCGCGCGATCGGAGCGGCGGCCGTATCAGCCGAACCCGCGCGGCGCGCGCGGGGCCTCGAACCGCCATCCGCTGGGAGCGGGTGGCTCTCTTTCTTTGTCTGTATTCCATCAAGGCACGAGACGATGACGTGGACGGTGAAGCGCAGGGTCGGCGCGATGCTGCTGGGGGTGATCGTTGCGACGGCGCCGGCTGCGGCGGCCCCGGAGACCGGGCGAGAGGGCAAGACGGCCGGTGCGGTTTCGCAAACGAGCGGGTCCACGCAGGCGACCGGGGCGGGAGAGGACGGCGATCCTCAGGTGACGACGGCGACCTACCAGGATTGGCTGGTCCGGTGCGTGGCCCCGCCGTCGAAGGCCAAGCTCTGCGAGGCGACCCAGACGATCCAGGTGCAGGGCCAGTCGGGCCAGCCGGGCGGGCCGATCGCGGTTCTGGCCCTGGGGCGTCTGGCGGCGGACGCCCCGCTTCGCGTGGCGGTGCAGCTGCCGGCGGGGGTGTGGCTGCCGGCGGGAGCGAAGCTGCAGGTGAGCGAGAAGGCCAAGCCGGCCGGGCTGGAGTTCAAGCGCTGCCTGCAGGGCTGCTTCGCCGAGGTGGAGGCGGACCGCGAGCTGGAGCTCTCCCTGCGCACGGCCTCGGGGAATGGGAGCTTGACGTTCGAGGACGGGACGCGCCGGGCGGTGAGCGTGCCGATCTCGTTCCGGGGGTTCGCCGCAGCCCTCGATGCGGCCCTCAAAGGCCGCTGACCCCGCCGCTCCACCGGATCCGCCCCCCCGGGCGTCGCCCACCGTCGCTCCCGAGTACAGCCCGATGACCAACACTCGAGCCGCATCTTCCCCCCTGCCGCTCTTCTACGGCGCACCGATCCTGCTGCGGTTTCCCGAACATGGTGGTCTCGGCGTCCGGCGCGAAGGACATTACGCGTTCGCCAGCGGGGCGATCGCGGTTCCGCTGACCCTTCGGGAGTTCGCGGCGGCCGGCCGCCACATGCCGATCGTCTTCGCGCAGGACGAGGACGCACTCCCCCTGGCGGTGACCGGGCTGACGGCCGATCGCAATGTGTTCGTGACCGGTGAGAACGGCTGGCGCCCGGGCTGTTACGTTCCGGCCTATCTGAGGCGCTACCCATTCATCGCCGTCCAGGAGACGGCGGACAGCCCGCCCAGCCTGGGGATCGACAGCATGAGTGCGTTGGTCGTCCCGATCGCGGATTGGGAGGGGGTGGACCGCCTGTTCGATGAAGCGGGCGCACCGACGCCCCGGACGCAGGCGGCGATGGCGCTTTGCCACGCCTATGCATCCGAGCACGAGGAAACGCGCCACTTCACGGCGGCGCTGAAGGCGCATCGGTTGCTGGTGCCCCGAACGGTGCAGTTGCGCGGGGAAGCCCCCGGAAAGAGCGCGTCGAACGCCGAGCCCTCTCCCGTGATCATCGCGACGCTGACGGGGTTCCAGGTCGTGGATGAGGCGGCGTTCCAGGCGCTCCCAGCCGAGGTGGTGGCCGATTTCCATACCCGCGGCTGGCTGGCCACGATCGTGCTTCACCTCGCCTCGCAGTTGAGCTGGGAGGCTATCCACGACACCGAGTCCGCCGCTCGCCGCTGAGCGGGCGCGGTCCACCGGACGCGCGCACGATGCGGACAACACGCGCGGCGATGTCCTGAAAGCCGCACACGCTCTTTCGGGGCGATGCGTGACCCTCAGCGTTTGGCGACGGCCTTCTGCAGCTTGGCCTTCTCGGGCGAGGCACCGGCGATCAGCTCGGACAGGCGCCGCTGATCGAGCCCACGGGTCACGTCCTCCTCGGATGTGGCGACCCGGCGCGGTTCGATGGACCCCGTGACGACGGGATCGGGCTGTGCCGTCGCGGCGACGCGATCGATGGCGGCGGGCTCGCGCTGGATGCGCATCGCCCAGTGAGCGGCGGTTGAGAGTGCGGCGATGGCGAGGATCGCCTTGATGCCGCCCGTCAGAAGGCGTCGCATGATGGTCAGGCCCGGACTGAAGGCTGGAACGCGACCGGTTCCCCGGCCTCGGCCCATCTTCTGGCAAGGCCGTTAATGAAGTCCGAGCCCGTATCGGCCTCCGCGTCCCGGATCGGGGCGGATGTCTCTTTGCCAAGATCGAGGTGGGCCTTGCGCCACGGCGACGGTTCCTGTTCCCCGCGCGCGTGACGCCCCTGTCGCGACCCGGCCCACTAGGCCTCACAGGAGTGGTGCAGAGAACTGGTCCGCCCCGTCCCGTCACGACAGACCCCGACGCCATGCAAAGGATCGAGCGGGTTCGCGAGACCATCGAACGCATCAGCGGCGGAGAAAACCGATGTAGGTGCCGGCGAGTGAGCCGGCAACGGGTCGGCCCCGCGTCATGAAGGCCGCGACGGATCATCGGCGCCGGCGAAGGTGCGCAGGACCGCGACCTCATCGGCTCACTCCGTTGCGGCGAGCCGAATCCAGGAAGGCGCCCCCATCGACGCGACGAGGGCGGCGATGTCCGGCACCGTCTCGACGTTCACGGCGTTGCAAGCGACGTAGACCGGCCTGCGCGCCGCCGCGGTCAGCGCCGGGCCTGCGCGACCGCCTCGGCCGGGGGACGACGGACAGGACGAAATCGGCCCGCCCGATGGCGGTTTCGTCCGCCGCTTCCATGCCGGCCACCAGCGCCCGGGACCAGCTCGCCGGACTCCGGCCCTCCAGACCGGTGATGACACGCGGGTCCCGGCCGGTGAGACGCGCGGCGATGGCGCTCCCCATGGCGCCGGCGGTGATGAGGGCGAGGGTGGTCACGAGCGGCTCGCCCCGAAACGAGAACGACCGCGCCGCGGCTCGGTGCCGGGGCGCGGTCGTGGGGATGCACGCGGCGAGCCCTGCGGCTCGGCCTCTCAGGTCAGCTCAGCGAACCGCAGAAGCGCTGGATGCGGTTGCAGGCCTCTTCGAGCGCGGCGTTCGAGGTGGCGTAGGAGATCCGCAGGTTCGGGCCGAGACCGAAGGCCGAGCCGTGGACGGCGGCGACGCCCTCCGCCTCGAGCAGGCCGAGGACGAAATCCTCGTCGGTCTCGATGACCTTGCCCGCCGGGGTCTTGCGCCCGATCGTCTCGGCGCAGGACGGATAGACGTAGAACGCGCCTTCCGGCGTCGGGCACTTGAGACCCTTGGTCTGGTTGAGCATCGAGACCACGAGGTCGCGCCGCTCGTGGAACGCCGCGCGGAAGCGGGCGAGGTGCTCCTGCGGGCCGTCGAGGGCGGCCACCGCCGCCCATTGCGAGATCGTGCAGGCGCCCGAGGTCTGCTGGCCCTGCACGAAGTCCATCGCCTTGATGAGCTTTTCCGGGCCGGCG
>JAKONB010000301.1 GCA_022702195.1 Beijerinckiaceae bacterium
CCCGGCGCTCGGCCTCGGAGGCCGACATCAGCACGATGGCGGCGGCGCCGTCGTTGAGGCCGGAGGCGTTGGCGGCGGTCACGGTGCCGTCCTTGGTGAAGGCCGGCTTCAGCTTGGCCATCGCCTCCATGGTGGCGCCGTCACGGATGTACTCGTCGGTGTCGACGATCACGTCGCCCTTGCGGCCCGGCACGGTGACGGGGGCGATCTCCTCCTTGAAGCGGCCCTCCTTGCGGGCGGCCTCGGCCTTGTTCTGCGAGGCGGTGGCGAACTGGTCCTGCTGCTCGCGGGTGAGCTGGAAGGCCTGCGCCACGTTCTCGGCGGTCTGGCCCATGTGGTAGCCGTTGAAGGCGTCCCACAGGCCGTCCTTGATCATGGTGTCGACGAGCTTGAGGTCGCCCATCTTCTGGCCGCCGCGCAGGTATTGCGCGTGGGGGCTGAGCGACATCGACTCCTGGCCGCCGGCCACGATCACGGTGGCGTCGCCGTTGGCGATCTGCTGCATGCCGATGGCGACGGTGCGCAGGCCCGAGCCGCAGACCTGGTTGAGGCCCCAGGCGGTGGCCTTCTCGGGGATGCCGGCCTTGATGGCGGCCTGGCGGGCGGGGTTCTGGCCGGCGCCGGCGGTGAGCACCTGACCGAAGATCACCTCGTCCACGTCGTCGGGGGACACGCCGGCCCGGTCCAGGGCGGCCTTGATCGCCACGGCACCGAGTTCGTGGGCCGGGACGGTGTTGAAGGCGCCGCCGAACGAGCCGACGGCGGTGCGGGCCGCGCCGACGATGACGATATCTTCTGCTGCCATGGGTGACGTTCTCCTCGTAGCGGACGACGCTGCCTTCGTGCGCCCCGGAGGCCGGGGAGCGTGCGCGCTTCTTGCCGTTCGTCGGATGAAAGCCCTGACCCTGGCGAAGTCAAGCGGAAGCCGGGGCGTTTTGCGAGAGGCCCCACGACATCGTCATTCGCCGCAGGGCAGCATTGGGCGGGGATGGCGGACGAATTGCTGTTTTCGTCGGCGGCTGAAAGTCTTAAGATCAGAACAAGGTGCGCTGAGCCGCCCGTCGGCGACGACGCGGGACCGGCGTCCCTTTGGAACGAATGTCGGGAGAGGCCACGACAGATGGCGGATAACGGTAAGGCCCATCACACCGTCATCAAGAAATATGCCAATCGGCGGCTCTATCACACCGGGACGTCGACCTACGTCACGCTCGAAGACTTGGCGACGATGGTGCAGAACGGCGAGGATTTCCTCGTCTACGATGCGCGCTCGGGCGACGACATCACCCGCTCGGTGCTGACCCAGATCATCTTCGAGCAGGAGAACAAGGCCGGGGACGACAACCTGCTGCCGGTGGCCTTCCTGCGCCAGCTGATCCGCTTCTACGGCGACAGCATGCGCACCATGGTGCCGAGCTTCCTCGAATTCTCCATGGCCAATTTCGCCCGCGATCAGGACGGCCTGCGCGAGAAGATGACCCAGAGCTTCGCGCCGGCCGCGTTCCAGACCGCCCTTGAGGAGCAGGTGCGGGCCAACATGAACTTCTTCGGCGATGCCATGAAGATGTTCACCACCTTCGGCACCGGGCCGCTCTCGGGCACCAGTGCGCCCGCGGTGGCGACGGCCAAATCGCCGCAGCCCCCCCAGACCTCCGGCTCGGATCTCGACGATCTCAAGCGCCAGATGGCCGAGATGCAATCGCGTCTCGAAGATCTCGCCAAGAAGTAGTGCGAATCGCCTACGTTGTCTGCCACCGGGCAAAAGATTGACGGCTCGTTAAGCCCGACCCAATTTCTTCGCATCGACCGCACGGAAACGCGGAAACGGATGCGATGGGCCAGGCTGCGACACACGATGACGATGCGCTGGCCTGGGTCGAGCCGGGTCGCGCCCTGACGGTGCTGACGCAGATCGACCAGGACGCTCCGAGAATCCGGCACCCCGGTCGCCGACCGGCCGCGAGCTTCCTGGCGCATCTCCTGGCCAGTCACGATCCGACGCTTCAGAGCTCGCGACTCGCGCGCACGCAATCGGCCGCCGCCCGTTACGCGGCGGTGGCACGCAGCGTCTGATTGCTCCGAAGGACCGGGACGCCGGACACGAAAAAAGCCGCGCCCGCGAGGCGGGCGGCGGCTGATTACTACACACGCAAGTCTTTTATTACCCGCGCAAGTCTGTCGTCTCGCAGGGAAGCGACCGCCGAGGGCGGCCGCGAAGGCCTCAGGCTTCGGCCGACTTCACCTTGAGGACCTGGCGACCGCGATACATGCCGGTCTTCAGGTCGATGTGGTGGGGACGGCGCAGCTCGCCCGAATCCTTGTCGGCCACGTAGGTCGGGGCCTTGAGGGCGTCGGCGGACCGGCGCATGCCGCGCCGCGAGGGGGAGGTCTTTCGCTTCGGAACGGCCATGGGAGGATCCTGACTTACGGCAAATAGGGCGCCTGGGCGGCTCCCCGTGGGGATCGCCTCGGCACCGCGTTCAAACGGAGATTCGAGGCCGGGCTTATAGCCGCACGGATGCGCCCTGGCTAGACCCACGAGACGGATCCCCCGAACGCCGGGCGTGCGAGACAGGCCCAGTTCGGCGTCCGCCTAGCACGGGACGGCCCCGCCCGTCATCCGCCGAAATGACCCCGCGGGCCATTAAGCCGCGGTTCAACCGGACTTTCCTAGTCATGGCGGGCTGCCACGGCGTCGAGACCGCGGCATCGACCCCGGGAGATTCCCATGACCTCGTCCCTTCTGCGCACGCTGGCGATGCTGAGCTGCCTGGCCGCCGCCCCCGCCCTGGCCCAGGCGCCGAGCCCCGCTCCGACGACCAAGCCCGCCCCGGCCGTGCCGACACCGTCGAACCCGACCCCGCCGAGCGTCCCCGCGCCCAAAGCCCCCGCCGAGGCGGCCAAGCCCTCGGCAGAGAAAGACAAGCCCTCGGCAGAGAAGGACAAACCCTCGGCGGAGAAGACCAGGCCCGCCGAGAAGGCGACGCTCCTCGACCTCAACAGCGCCAGCGCCGCCGAACTCGACGCCCTGCCGGGCATCGGCACCGCCCGCTCGGCCGCCATCATCAAGGGCCGCCCCTATCGCGGCAAGGACGAGCTCGTGGCCAAGAAGATCATCCCGCAGAACGTCTACGACGCGATCAAGGACAAGATCATCGCCAAGCAGAAATGAGGTCGCGGCCCGGACACGGCGCGTGCGGCCCAGACGCCCGCGCGCCGCGATCCGGCCTCCGGCTTGCCGGCGAGGGGGCCGGATGTTAGGCGCCCCAGTATCCTCATCCCGCGACGATTCCAAAGATCCCCCATGGCGCCTCAGCCCCAGATCCGCGTCCATCGCGGCGACCTGCCCGCGGATTACGCGGCGGGACCGGCCATCGCCATCGATACCGAGACGCTGGGGCTGAATCCGCACCGCGACCGGCTCTGCGTGGTGCAGATCTCCCGGGGTGACGGCAGCGCCGACGTGGTGCAGATCGTGCCCGGCGGCCCCGCCCCCGAGACCCTGCGGCGGGTCCTGGCCGACCCCGCCATCGTGAAGATCTTCCACTTCGCCCGGTTCGATCTCGCGGTGCTGTTCAACGCCTTCGGGGTGATGCCCGCGCCGGTCTACTGCACCAAGATCGCCTCGAAACTCGCCCGGACCTACACGGACCGCCACGGCCTCAAGGACGTGGTCCGCGAACTGGTGGGGGTCGACCTGTCGAAGCAGCAGCAATCCTCGGATTGGGGCGCCGAGACCCTGAGCCAGGCCCAGATCGACTACGCCGCCTCGGACGTGCTGCATCTCCACGCGGCCCGGACCCGACTCGACGCGATGCTGGCGCGGGAGGGCCGCACCGCCATCGCCCAGAGCTGCTTCGACTTCCTGCCGACCCGCGCGCGCCTGGATCTCGCCGGCTGGGCCGAGGCCGACATTTTCGCGCATACCTGAGCGTCCGGCCGCCGGGCCGTGCCTCCGTGTGGCGCCGCACATCGGCGCGGCGTGGAGCCGGCGAAGTCATGCCCCGCGCGGGCCGACGCGATTGATCATTCCTCAACGCTCCGGCCATAACATCGGCGCGGCCACAACTTCGCCACGGGCCGCGCGCATCCGGCGATGCGGTCAGGCCGGTCGGGGGGACCCGCACGGCCGCGACCGGACCGATCTCCGACGTCTTTCAGGAAGAGCATGCAGGTGGTCGACGCCATCCCGCCCGATGGGCAGGCCGTCCCCCGCGCCGATGCGCGCCGGACGCGGGCCCATGCGCGCGCCCACAGCCACAGCGCCCGGGTCCGCCGCCTGCGCCGGCTCATTCCGCTGGCCGCCGGCGGGGCGGTAATCGCGCTCGGCGTCGTCCTGTTCAACCCGTTCGGCCGGATCATACCCGGCGTCAGCATCGGGCCGGTCAGCCTCTCGGGCAGCAAGGTGAAGATGGAGAGCCCGCGCCTGTCCGGCTTCCGCAAGGGCGACAAGGGCTACGAGGTCACCGCCACCGCCGCGTTCCAGGACGTGCGCAAGCCGTCGCTGATCGAGCTGCAGGCGATGAAGGGCTCCCTCAACACCGACGACAAGGGCGGCCTCGTCCATCTCGAGGCGGCCTCGGGCCTGTTCGATTCGGCGCGCGAATCGCTCGGCCTGGAGCGCGACATCCGGATCTGGACCGACAAGGGCGAGGAGATCCGCCTCAAATCCGCCGCCGTCGATTTCAAGGCCGGGACCGTGACCTCGAAGGAGGCCGTGTCCGTGACCATTCCGAGCGGCACGGTGGTGTCCGACACCCTCGACGTCACCGAGAGCGGCCACGTCATCTCGTTCATCGGCAACGTCCGCACGGTGCTGCACGGGACCGACCGGGCGCAGGAGGCCAGGGCGGCCTCCGAGACCGAGACCGTCGCTCCGGCGCGCATCCGCACCTCGTCGGCCCAGCCGGACGACGGCGAGGGCCACCGATGAGAACCGGCCGGGTGGCCCCCCGGCTCGCGGTGGCGGTCCTGACGCTGTTGGCCGGACCGGCCGCGGCGCAGGCCGCGCCCAAGGAGAAGCCGGCCTCCGGCCTCGGCAATCTCGGCGGCGGCGGCAAGGAGCCGATCAAGATCGACGCCGACCGGCTCGATGTGTTCGACCGCGAGAACAAGGCGGTCTTCGCCGGCAACGTCGTGGCCGTGCAGGGCGACAGCACCATCCGCTGCTCGACCATGACCGTGCGCTACAAGCGCGGCAAGGACACGAAATCCGACGCGAAATCCGACACCAGGGCTGAGGCGAAGGAGGGCGCCGAGGCTCCGGCGGAAAAAACGCCGGCCGCGATGGGCGAGAACGGCATCCAGCGGGTGGAATGCGCCGGGCCGGTGACGGTGGTGCAGAAGGACCAGGTCGCCACCGGCGACAATGCGGTGTTCGACCAGGAGGCCAAGCGCATCGTGCTCACCGGCAACGTCGTGCTGAGCCAGTGCCAGAACGTCACCCGCGGCTCGCGCCTCGTCTACGACATGAATACCGGCCGGGCGAACATGGACCCGGTGGCGGGCGGGCGCGTCTCCGCCCTGTTCGTGCCGCAGAAGGAGGACGGCCCCAAGGGATCGGGCAAGGGCTGCGCGCAAGCCCCCGCCGCCGCGAAGGCCGCCCCCAGACCCGTCGATTCCAGGCCCGCCGATTCCAGGCCCGCCGAGACGGCGGGGGAGCGGCCCCCGGCCAAGCCGCGGGCACAGGCGCATTGAGCGCCGCCGCCCCCGTGCTGGAGGCCGACGCCTCCGTTCCCGCGCCGCGTTCCCCCTCGCTGCTGCGGCGGATCTTTGGCGGGCGACGGGCGGAGCGTGCCGCCACGGCGGCGGCCGAAACCGCCCTGGATGGCGGCGGCCCCGGCATCCTCTCGGTGCGCGGCCTGCGCAAGAGCTACGGCGCCCGCACCGTGGTGCACGAGGCCGGCCTCACCGTCCATAACGGCGAGGCGGTGGGCCTGCTCGGCCCCAACGGCGCGGGCAAGACCACGATCTTCTACATGATCACCGGCCTGGTCTCGGCGGATCGCGGCACGATCAGCCTCGACGGCCTGCCGATCACCCACCTGCCGATGTATCAGCGCGCCCGCCTCGGCATCGGCTACCTGCCGCAGGAAGCCTCGATCTTCCGCGGCCTCTCGGTGGAGGACAACATCCGGGCGGTGCTCGAGGTAGTGGAGCCGAACCGCAGGAAGCGCGAGCGCAAGCTCGACGCGCTGCTGGAGGAGTTCGACATCGCGCGCCTGCGCAAATCCCCCTCGATCGCCCTGTCGGGCGGCGAGCGGCGGCGCTGCGAGATCGCCCGCGCCCTGGCCTCATCGCCCAGCTTCATGCTGCTCGACGAGCCTTTCGCCGGCATCGACCCCATCGCGGTGGGGGACATCCAGGACCTGGTGAAGCATCTCAAGCAGCGCGGCATCGGCGTGCTGATCACCGACCACAACGTGCGCGAGACGCTCGGCCTCATCGACCGGGCCTACATCGCCCATTCGGGCCGCATCCTCACCGAGGGCACGCCCGACGAGATCGTGGCCAATGCGGATGCGCGCCGGCTCTATCTCGGCGAGGACTTTCGCCTGTAGGGCCTCTCCCCGGCGCGCCGTCTCAGGCAAGGCGCCGGACCGGGGGCGGACCTTCGGCCGCCCCCGCCCCTTGCGTCTCACCGGAGAGGTCGCGGTCGAGATCCGCCGCCAGGGCGAAGAAGCGCTCCCGCACCGCCGGCGCGTAGGGGTTCGCCCCCTCGATGGCCGAGAACACCTCCGGTGCGTCGTGCCGGACCATGCCGACGGCCTCCATCAGCAGGTCGAAGCTGCGGGTGGTCATCCGCGTCGGCAGGGGCTCCATCCGCACCAGCACCTTGGCGATGAGGTGCGTCAGGCCCTGCACCGCCGCCATGTCGCGGTCATGCGCCTCCGGATGCGTCACGATCACGTCGAGGCCCAGCACCCTGCGCAGGAAGGCCGCCGCCCGCCACCCGCGCCGGCCGCGCACCGGGCACACGGCGACCTTGCGGCCCCGGATGCCGTCGCGGGCGCTCTGGGGGCCGAACAGCGGATGGGTCGCTAGGATCTCCACGTGGGGCGGCAGCTCCGCCTCCAGGATTGCGACCGGCAGGGTCTTCACCGAGCCGACATCCAGCACCAGCGTGCCCGGCCGCAGATGCGGCGCGATGGCCCGCGCCACCTCGGCCAGACTCGCCACGGGGGTGGCCAGGACCACCACCGGACACCCGGCCACCTCGGGCAGATCGCCCAGCGCCACGCCGTGCCGCTCGCCGGTGGCCGGAAGGGCGGGGTCGTAGGCGCGCACGCGCAGGTGCGGCGTCAGGTGGGTGGCCATCAGCCGGCCGAAGGCCCCGAAGCCGATGAGTCCGACGCAAGGAGGCAGGGGGGTGGTGCTGGACGGCGACACGACATGACCTCGGAAGGGGCCGGGCGGTCGGCGGGTGTCCGACAAGTCAACCGCCGACGACGCAGCGGTTGAGAAATGACAAGCACTTCGCCGCTAGGGGAGCGGCGTGGAATACGATCCGGTGCGGGAGAGGCTCGTCATGATGCGGGGCCTTAGACCCGAACCCACCGGACCCGTCAACAGCCCCGGTCCGATCCCGCTTCCCGGTGGGCTCCCGCTATCGCTGCGGTGCAACACCGGGGAACGATCACGCGGCGCGGGGCCGAAGGTGAGCATTTTTTGGGCAGGAACCGGCCAACCGCTTTGACGCGCCGACGAGTTGCCGCTAGACCTGAGAACATCAAAAAGAAGCAAGATTAATGCCGAAGCCCGGTCCGTGGTGACGCGTGACGCTGGGCGGGGCGACTCGGGCGATCGGGGCAATACCATGAGTCTGCTGCAACGGCTGGAAATGCGCCAGGGCCAGGCCCTGGTGATGACGCCTCAGCTTCTCCAGGCGATCAAGCTCCTCCAGCTCTCCCATCTCGATCTCGCGGCCTATGTCGATGCCGAACTCGAGCGCAATCCCCTGCTGGAGCGGGTGGAGAGCGAGCCGGTTTCAGACCACGCGGCCCCCGACACCGCCGCCGACCCTGCGGGCGACGGGGACGGCGATTTCGAGCCGGGCGAGGAGCCCTGGATCGCCACCACGCTCACCGCCAGCGGCGCCGAGATGGAGAGCGCCCTCGATACCCGCCTCGACAACGTCTTCGCCGACGAGAACCCGAGCCATGCCCGCGAGGCGGCCTCGGGCGACATGCTCTCGCTGACGCCCACCCCCTACGGCAATACCGGCGGCAGCTTCGATGGCGACGCCCCGGATTTCGAGGCGAGCCTCACCGCCGAGATCTCCCTGCGCGAGCACCTGGCGGCGCAGCTCGATCTCGCCACACGCGACCCGATGGACCGGCTGATCGGCGGCTTCCTCATCGATGCGGTGGACGATGCGGGATACCTGCGCGAATCCATCGACGACATCGCCGAGCGCCTCGGCACCTCCCTCGACACCGTCGCGCGCCTGCTCAGGCTGGTGCAGGGCTTCGAGCCCACCGGCATCGCCGCGCGGGATCTCGCCGAATGCCTCGCCCTGCAGCTGCGCGACCGCGACCGGTTCGATCCGGCGATGCAGGCCCTGGTCTCGCGCCTCGACCTCGTGGCCAAGCGCGACTTCGCCGCCCTGCGCCGCCTCTGCGGCGTCGACGACGAGGATCTGGTGGAGATGCTGGCCGAGTTGCGCCGGCTCGATCCCAAGCCCGGCCGGGCCTTCGGCGGCCGCGCCGTCGAGGTGCTGATCCCGGACGTGTTCGTGCGGGCGGCGGCGGACGGGTCCTGGCTGGTGGAGCTCAACGCCGAGGCCCTGCCGCGGGTGCTGGTGAATCAGAGCTACTACGCCCGGGTCTCGCGCGGGGCGGCGGCGGAGGGCGACAAGGCCTTCCTGTCGGAATGCCTGCAGACCGCGAACTGGCTCACCCGCAGCCTGGAGCAGCGGGCGCGCACCATCCTCAAGGTCGCCTCCGAGATCGTGCGCCAGCAGGATGCGTTCTTCGTGCACGGGGTGGCGCATCTGCGCCCGCTCAACCTCAAGACCGTGGCGGAGGCCATCGGCATGCACGAATCCACCGTCTCGCGGGTGACCTCGAACAAGTCGATCGGCACCAGCCGCGGCACCCTGGAGATGAAGTACTTCTTCACCGCCGCGATCCCGGGGGCGGCCGGCACCGCCGCGCATTCCTCCGAGGCCGTGCGCCACCGCATCAAGCAGCTCGTGGACGGCGAGACCGCCGCCGACGTGCTCTCGGACGACGCCCTGGTGCAGCGCCTGCGCGACGAGGGCATCGACATCGCCCGCCGCACGGTGGCCAAGTACCGGGAATCCCTGCGGATCCCGTCCTCCATCGAGCGGCGGCGCGAGCATTTCGCCTATGCGCGGTGAGACCTTGTGATCGGGCGCCGCGCCGGCGGCGGAAGGGGTGGACCAGCCTTCGGGTATCCCTTCCCATCGCGTTGACTTCTCTTCGCGAGGCTCCTTAACTCACGCTCCGACAGCAACGAAAACCGGAGGGATCATGGGGTCATTGCGCGTGACGGGCCACGGCCTGGACCTGGGCGAAGCCTTGCGGGGGCGCGTCGAGGAGCGAGTGGCGGCCACCCTGGCGAAATATCTCGACAGCCATATGAACGACACCTGCTCGGGCCACGTCACCCTTCGGCGGGACGGAACCGCCTATCGCACCGATTGCGTGTTGCACCTCGCCTCGGGCCTGACCCTGGAGGCCTCCGGCGCCGCGCACGACCCCCATGCGAGCTTCGAACAGACCGCTGACCGGCTTGAGAAGCGCCTGCGCCGCTACAAGCATCGCCTCAAGGATCACGGCGCGGCCGCCCATGAGGGTGCCACGGTCCAGGCCGCCTACGCGGTGTTCGCCGCGCCGAGCGAGGCGGGGGACGAGGACCTGGACGACGAGGGGCAGGACGACGAGGGGCAGGACGGGGACGCGCATCCTCCGGTGGTGGCCGAGAGCACCAAGACCCTCAAGCGGCATTCGGTGAGCGAGGCGGTGACCGCCCTCGACCTGACCGGCGCCCCGGTGATCGTGTTCGTTCACGCTGGTACGGGCCGCATCAACGTCGTATACCGCCGCAGCGATGGGGCGATCGGCTGGGTCGATCCGGCCGAGGCGGGTGCCTGAGTGCCGGCCGGGAACAGAGCCTGAACCCGGTCGATTGACGTGACGGACCGCGCCGCGGTTCGAACTTGCAATCAGCGGTGGCCCTGGGCCGCCGCCGACGGGGCGACGGTCCTTCATGCCAGTGCTGGAATTCCTGTCTCCGGATTCCGTGGTGCCGTCCCTGCGTGCCCGCGCCAAGAAGCAGGTTCTGCAGGAGCTGAGCGCCCATGCGGTGCGCCAGCTCCCGGCGCTGGACGAGCGCGCGGTGTTCGAGACCTTGCTGCAGCGCGAGCGCCTCGGTTCCACCGGCATCGGAGACGGGGTCGCGATCCCGCACGGCAAGCTCCCGGGCCTCGACCGGCTGTTCGGCCTCGTGGCCCGGCTGGAGCGCCCGGTGGATTTCGACGCGCTCGACGGGCAGCCGGTGGACATCGTCTTCCTGCTGCTCGCCCCCGAGGGCGCCGGCGCCGACCACCTCAAGGCCCTGGCCCAGGTGGCGCGCCTCCTGCGCGAACCCGGCATCCTGGAACGCATCCGGGCCGCCCGGGACGCCAGCGCGCTCTACGCCCTCCTCACCCACACCTCGGCCTCGCAGGCGGCGTGAGCGCGATGCCGGTGTTCCGCCGCCTGCTGCCGCTCGCCCTCTGTGGGTGTCTCGGCGGCCCGCTTCCCTTGGCCTGGGCCGGGCCCACCGACGTGGCCTGCGCCCGCGACGTGCTGGTGGCCAATTCGATGCAGCGCCAGGCCCTCGACCAGCTCGAACAGGCGGGCGGCGACCCGGCCGACCAGTGCCGGGTGTGGCGGCGCCACGTGGAGACGATGCGCCGGGTGGCGAGCGTCTATGGCCGCTGCCTGTCGGGCGCCGAGCGCAACGCGCGGCTGGATCAGGTCCAGGGCTCCGAGAAGGAGTTTTCGGGGCTGATCAAGGGACGCTGCAAGGGCTTCTAGGGCGCCTTCCTTTCCCGAAAGCCGAGGCCGCCAGTCGGGACGAAGCTCTTCGTCATCCGAACGGATGGGAGGACATCGGCCCTCACGAAGTCCAGGACGATCCGCAACCCGTGACGATCCGCAATCCTTGGCGGTCGAGCGAGACCAGAATGCTTTCCATGCGCAGCGTTGCCGGATGATGAATCCATCAGACGACGTTCCGACCGCCAGGACGATCCACCAAATCTGTATCGTCGAAGGATATGGCCTTCCGGCCTTCCTGCCCGAGAGCATCGGCCAGAACATCACCTCGTTTCGATCCATCCAGACCGGCTACGCTCACAAGCTCTGGACCGGGGAGGAGATCCGCGATTTCCTGAGACGGGAATTCGACCAAAAGCTCCTCCGATCATTCGATCGACTGCGTCCCTACTCCTACAAATGCGATCTGGCGCGCCTCTGCATCCTGTATCGATTCGGCGGCCTTTATGCCGACCTCGGCATGCGCCTGATCCATCGCTACGAGCCACCGACCGGGATGGGCTTTGCGGCCTTCCGCTCCCTCAGCTTTCTCACGCCCAGCTGGACGACGATGTCCAATGGGATCTTTTTCGCGGAACCGGGACGCAGGGAACTGCTGATCGCCCTCGAAGGCGTCGTGCGGAACTGCCTGGCCGGACATTACGGTGCGGGTCCACTCCATCCCACAGGCCCCGTCCTGTTCGGACGCGCGATCGCGATGGCGATGCTCGAGCGGACGGCCCTCGATGGCGTCGACGATCAATGGATCGGCGAAGTGCGGTTCGCCCCTGACGGGAGCGGGACCACGCACCACGTCGCTCCGGGGGGCACGCTGATCAGCATCAACACCAAGGCCGGGCGATCCTTGGGACAGATGGGCCTGGAAGGCTCGAATTCCTACGGAGAGGCCTGGGCCAAGCGGGAGATCTACGAGGTCACGGCCGGTCCGTAGCGATCCTGCGGCGGCATCGGGCACACCGTCGGAACGGGACCCGCCCCCTATTCCTGCCCGCGCAGCAGCAGCGGTTCGGCCACCATCTTGATCGGCTTGCCGCGTCCGATGAGGATCGCGGCGCGGGACCGCTCGGGATCGGCCTCGAGGCGGGTGCGGACCCAGGCGACCAGGAATTTCAGGTATTCGGAGGCCAGCAGCCGGGCCGAGGCCGGGTGCCGCCACCAGCGATCCGCGTCGAAACCCTCGCCCACCACCGGATGCGGCACCACCCGGTCGGCCGCCCCCATCAGGGCGTGGTCGA
Organism: Beijerinckiaceae bacterium; assembly: GCA_022702195.1. GTDB lineage: Bacteria > Pseudomonadota > Alphaproteobacteria > Rhizobiales > Beijerinckiaceae > Methylobacterium. Next base: position 12,302 of record JAKONB010000301.1, read on the forward strand.
GCTCCACCAGGGTGCGGGGCATGTGGTAGTTCGAGGTCACCACCGCGACGGTGTTGAAATGGTGCTGGCGCATCCAGCGCCGGGTCTCGATGGCGTTGCCGATGGTGTTGCGCGCCCGATAATCGAGGTCGACGCAGCACTCGATCCAGGTGCGCTGGCTCGGGTTGAGCCGGGCGATCTCGTCGCGGCTGGTGCGCTCGTTCACCCCGGTGATCAGCAGGCGGCGGCCGAACCCGTTGGCCAGGAGATCGATGGCGTCGCCGATGCGCTGGGAGCCCCCGGTGAGGGCCACGATGCCGTCGGCGCGCTCCGTGGGCACCCGCTCGTCGCGCGCCAGATGGGCGGCGAAGACCAGGAAGCCCCCGACGAGGGCGGTGGCCCCGCAGGCCGACAGGCCGATGAGGCCCCACAGGGTGCGTGACATCCCGGTCCGGCGCGGCGGCCTCGGAGCACCCCGGTCCGACGCCGCTCCGCACGCGACCGCGGCCGTCCGGAACGCCGGTTCGGCCCAGGCCCACCCGAAGGCCTCCCGGGGTCCCATGGTGCCGCTGCCTGACATCCGCGTCGTCATTCTCCCGCACGATAGCCCGGATTGGGGCGGCCACGAGGCAAGCATTTCGTACCGGAAAGGTTCACGGATGGTTAACGGCTTCCCGCGAGAGGCCGCGCGAACCCGTGGCCCCCGTTCCGGACCCGAGCGTCACGCGAGGAAACGGCGCACGGTGAGGCGGGACACGATGCCGGTGACCACCGAGGCGATGACGCCGATCAGCAGCACGCTGGCATAGCCGCGCCAGCCGATATGGAAGGCGCCGAACAGGGCCTCGATCTCCTCCCCGGCCGGCCCCGAGCGCCAGGTGCGGGCCACCAGCCCGGCCAGGGCGAAGGCGACGAGGGCCGCCCCCGAGCCGATGATCCCGCCGCGCAGGCCCAGCCCGAAGAACCGGCGCTGGAAGGCGCGGGCGATGAAATCGTCGTCGGCGCCCACGAAATGCAGCACCTCCACCACCTCGCGGTTGCCCGCCATGGCGCCGCGTGTGGCGAACACCACCGCCAGGCCGGTGGCGACGAGCACCAGGGCGACGATGCCGATCCCCACCCCCACGAAGGTGTTGGCCATGGTCGAGAGCCGGCGCAGCCAGAGGGCGTGGTCGTCGAGGCTGGCCACCCCGGGCAGCGCCTCCACCAGGCTGGCGCGCAGCTGCTTCAGGTCGGGCGCCGTGGTCTCGGCGAGCTTCAGGGTGACGAGGCGCGGCACCGGCAGGTCGGACAGGTCGAGGCCGCTGCCGAGCCAGGGTTCGAGCAGCCGCTCGGCCTCGGTCTTGGAGAAGACCCGGGTTCCGGCGATGCCCGGGGCCGCCCGCGCGATGGCGTCGGCCCGGGCCACGTCGGCGTCGATGTCCCGCGCCGGGTTGGGGCGGATCTGGATCGTCACCTCCTGGGCCACGGTCCCCTGCCATTGCTCGGCGCTGGAGGCGACGATCTCGGCGGCCCCGGCGCAGAGGGCCGCCAGGAAGGTCAGGATGGCGATGACCGCCGCCAGCGCCCGGCTCGCCTGGCTGTCGGTGGGCACCAGGGGCGCGTTGCGTCGTAGGGTCGGCGGCAAGGGGCCAGGACCCGAGCCAGGACCGGGACCGGGAGCCGGGCCCCGCTCGGGGGGGGCCGCCGGGGCGGACGCGCGTGGGGGGGCGGTTCCGGTCATGGCGCCTCGCTCTGTCATGGCGCCTCGATCTTCAGGCGGCCCTCGCCGAGCACCAGGCGGCGCGCGTCCACGAGGTCCATCAGGGCGAAATCGTGGGTGGCGATCAGCACCGAGGTGCCGAGGCGGTTGAGTTCGATGAACAGGCGCAGCAGGCGCCGGCCGAGGCTCGGGTCGACGTTGCCGGTGGGCTCGTCGGCCAGCAGCAGTTCCGGGCGGGCGATGAGCGCCCGCGCGATGGCGGCGCGCTGCTTCTCGCCGCCGGACAGCAGGGGCGGCAGCACGTGCATGCGCTCGCCCAGCCCGACCCAGCGCAGCAATTCCACCACCTCGGCGCGGTAGCTGGTCTCGGCCCGCCCCTGGACGCGCAGGGGCAGCGCCACGTTCTCGTAGGTGGTGAGGTGGTCCAGGAGCCGGAAATCCTGGAACACCACCCCCATGCGGCGGCGCAGGCCGGTGAGCGCCTCGCTGGAAATGCCGCTCACCTCCTCGCCGAACACCGAGACGAGGCCGCGGGTCGGGCGCACGGAGAGCAGGATCAGCCGCAGCAACGTGGTCTTGCCCGCCCCCGACGGGCCGGTGAGGAACTGGAACGAGCGCGGCGCGATCTGGAAGCTCACGTCGCTGAGAACCTCCGGCCCGAGGCCGTAGCGCATGCCGACGCTCTCGAACTGGACCACCGGCTCCTCCGCGCCGGCCAGGAGCGATTCCGTCTTGACCCGATCCGCCACCCGCACCTCTTCGATCCCGGAGATCCGCCCTGGAAGCCGCCCGCTTCACAGGGTGTTAACCGCGCTGCGTAACAACCGTTTGAGTTTTTTTCCACGAACCGGCAACTGCCGATCGAGAGCCGGGGTGCCGATTCGCCATGCTGATCGTCTGCCCGTCCTGCGCCAGCGAATATCAGATTCCCACCGCCCGCGTCGGCACGGCCGGACGTTCGGTGCGCTGCGCCGCCTGCCGCGAGACCTGGTCGATCACCGCCGAGGAGGTCTCCGCCGCCCTCGAGGCCGAACTGACCGAGGCGATGATGGAAGCGGTC
>JAKONB010000304.1 GCA_022702195.1 Beijerinckiaceae bacterium
ACCGAGCTCAACCTCGCCGACTGGTTCCGCACCCGTGGGCTCACTTACCAGGTGGTCACCTTCGCCAACAGCGAGCAGGCGCTCGGCGCCTACGAATCGGGGCGCTGCGACGCCTATTCGACCGACAAATCCTCCCTCTACGGCGAGCGGCTGAAGACCGCCCGGCCCGACGAGCACGTTATCCTCGACGAGGCGATCTCCAAGGAGCCCTTCGCCCCCGGGGTGCGCCAGGGCGACGACCCATGGCGCGACCTCGTGGCCTGGACCCATTACGCCATGGTCGATGCCGAGGAGGCGGGCGTCACCCAGGCCAATGTGGAGGCGATGCGCGGATCGGCGCTGAGCCCCGACGTGAAGCGCCTGCTCGGGCTGGAGGGCACCTACGGCGCCGGCCTCGGGCTGACCGCCGACTGGGCCTACCGGATCGTCCGGCATGTCGGCAATTATGGCGACGTCTTCGCCCGCAACCTCGGGGAGGGGACGCCGCTCAAGATCCCGCGCGGCCTCAACGCCCTGTGGAACCAGGGCGGCCTGCAATACGGGCCGCCGATCCGGTGAGGGGGGTGATGGCGGCCTCCACCCGCTGGCGCGCCCTCGCGCTCCAGGCCGGTCTCGTCCTCATCCTCCTGGCGCTGGCCTATGCCGCCGCCGACAACGCGGCTCAAAAACTCGCGCGCCAGGGGATCGTGGCCGGGTTCGGCTTCCTCGGGCGGGGCGCCGGGTTCGATATCGGCCAGAGGCTGATCCCGTACGCGGCCGCCACCTCCACCTATCTCGACGCGTTCTGCGTCGGGCTCCTCAACACCCTGCTGGTCGCCGCCCTGGCGATTCCGCTGGCGACCGGGATCGGCTTCACGGTGGGCATCGCCCGGCGGGCGGACAATGTCCTCGCCCGGGCGCTGGCGGCCACCTACGTGGAGATTCTCCGCAACGTGCCGCTGCTGCTGCAGGTGCTGGTCTGGTACGTGGCGGTGCGCATCGCCCTGCCGGGGGCCGAGGCCCCGGCCGAACTCGGGCGGGCCGTCTTCCTGAGCCAGCGCGGCCTGTTCCTGCCGCGCCCGGATTTTTCGGGTTCGGGCGGGCTCGTGCCGGCCGCCGTCGCGCTCGGCCTCCTGGCGACGGTCGGGCTCGCGCGCCTGCGCCGCCGGGCCGTCGCGGCGGGGCGGCGGCCGGTGCCGGTGCTGATCCCCGGCCTCCTGCTGGGGCTCGGTCTGCCGGTCCTGGCCTGGATCGGGCTGGGGCGCGCCGGTCATCCGGTGCGCGTCGCCTGGCCGGCGCGGGGGCCGTTCGACGTCGAGGGCGGCCTGGCGGTGCTGCCGGAATTCGCCGCCCTCGTGATCGGGCTCTCGGTCTATGCCGCCGCCTTCATCGCGGAGATCGTGCGGGCCGGCCTCGACAGCGTGGCGCGGGGCCAGGCGGAGGCCGCCGCCGCCCTGGCGCTGACCCGGCGCCAGACCTTGCGCCTCGTGGTGCTGCCCCAGGCCCTGCGGGTGATCGTGCCGCCGCTCACCAGCCAATACCTCAACATCACCAAGAACTCGTCGCTGGCCGTGCTGATCGGCTATCCCGACCTCGTCCACGTCTTCATGGGCACGGTGCTCAACCAGACCAACCAGGCGGTGGAGGTGGTGGCGCTCACCATGGCGGTCTACCTCGCCATCAGCCTCGTGACCGCCTGGGCGATGAACCGCTATAACGCCCGCGTCGCGGGGACCGGCCGATGAATCCGCCTCCGACGCGCTTCGTGCGCGACGCGATGATCCCGCCGGCCCCGCCGCCGCGCCGCCTCGGCGGGCCTGTCGCCTGGATCCGGAAGAACCTGTTCGGGGGCGTCGGCAACACGCTGACCACCCTGCTGATCCTGGCCGCCCTCGCCTGGATCGTCCCGGCGATCCTCCGCTTCCTCGTCCTCGACGCGGTCTGGACCGGCACGTCCGGCGCCGCCTGCCGGCCGGAGGTGGCGGGCCGGCCGGTGGGGGCCTGCTGGGCCTTCATCGGCGCCAAGATCAACTACCTCGTCTACGGCTCCTACCCGGCCGCCGCGCGCTGGCGGCCGAACCTGTTCTTCGGGCTGCTGGCCTTCGGGGCGGCCTGGATGCTGTGGCTCGGCGCGCCCCGGCGCGACCTCGGGGCGTGGTTCGTGTTCCTCGTCCTGCCTTTGGCCGCCTGGCTGCTGCTGTCGGGGATGCCGGCCCTCGGGCTCGCGAACGTCGCCACCGCCCTCTGGGGCGGCATCCTCGTCACCCTGGTGGTCTCGGCGGTGGGCATCGTCGCCGCCCTGCCCCTCGGCATCCTGCTGGCGCTCGGCCGGCGCTCGTCGCTGCCGCTGCTGCGCTGGGTCTGCATCGCGTTCATCGAGTTCTGGCGCGGGGTGCCGCTGATCACCGTGCTGTTCATGGCCAACGTGATGCTGCCGCTGTTCCTGCCCGGCGCGGTCACGGTGGACCGGCTGCTGCGCCCGCTCATCGGCATCGCCCTGTTCGCCTCCGCCTACATGGCCGAGGTGGTGCGCGGCGGGTTGCAGGCGGTGACGGAAACGCAAAGGCAGGCGGCCCTGGCCCTCGGGCTGACGGACGGTCAGGCGATGCGGTTCGTGGTGCTGCCCCAGGCCCTCAAGATCGTGGTGCCGGGCATCGTCAACACCCTGATCGGCCTGTTCAAGGACACCACCCTGGTGGCCATCGTCGGCATCGCCGACTTCGTCCGGGTGCTGGAGGCGGCCCGGGCCGACCCGGCCTGGTCGGCCCCCGTCATCCCCGCCACCGCCTACGCCTTCGCGGCCCTGTTCTACCTGGCGATCTGCTTGGCCATGGCGCGCTATGCCGGCTTCGTCGAGCGCCGCCTGGCGGCGGGGGAAAGGCGATGAGCACCGAGCCCGCCATCACGCTCACCGGCGTGAACGCCTGGTTCGGCGCCACCCACGTGCTGCGCGACGTGGATCTCACCGTGGCGCGGGCCGAGACCGTGGTGATCTGCGGTCCCTCGGTCTCGGGCAAGTCGACGCTGATCCGGACGATCAACGGCCTCGCGCCGATCCAGGCCGGCGCGATCCGGGTGAACGGCCTCGACCTCACCGCCGATCCCGGCCGGATCGAGCGGGTGCGGCGCGGCGTCGGCATGGTGTTCCAGGGCTTCAACCTGTTCTCGCACCTCACCATCCTGGAGAATTGCACCCTGGCGCCGATCCACGCGAAGCGGATCGGCCGGGCGGCGGCGGAAGTGGCCGCGATGGCGCAGCTGGAGCGCGTCCGCATCGCCGGGCAGGCGCACGCATATCCGGCGGCGCTCTCCGGCGGCCAGCAGCAGCGGGCCGCCATCGCCCGCGCCCTGTGCATGGACCCCGCCGTGATGCTGTTCGACGAGCCGACCTCGGCCCTGGACCCCGAGCTGGTGCAGGAGGTGCTCGACGCCATGACGGACCTGGCGCGCTCCGGCACCACCCTGGTCTGCGTCACCCACGAGATGGGCTTCGCTCGCCGGGTCGCCGACCGGGTGGTGTTCATGGATCAGGGCCAGATCGTCGAGATCGCCCCGCCGGGGGATTTCTTCGCCGCGCCCCGGCACCCGCGCACGCGGGACTTTCTGGGGCGGCTTCTGGGTTGAAAGGCGTCCGCGATCCGGGCCGTCGGCCTGAAGGCCGACGGCCCGGCTCCAATCGTCACCCTTGCGTGGTGTCCTGCTCGGGCGCGCCGGCTTCCTCGTAGGCCTGGATCCAGGCCTGGCGCGCCTCCGAGCCCTCCGGGTAGGGGCAGGCGGTGATCGCCTGGCCGTTCGTCCGCGCGTTGCGCCCCTGGATGAAGGGGCTGTCGCTCGCCGTCGCCGTCGCGTCCATGGGGCACCTCTCGCTGGCGCAGCGGCCGGGAGGGCCGATGCTTCGGTTCGTTAACGGGCGGCCCGTAGAGTGGTGCCGTCCACAGCGTTCTCGTGAGTATCCGTCGCGTGCGTATCCTGCGTTCCCTCGCCCTCGGCAGCGTCTTCGGCGTCTCTCTCCTGGCGATCGGCTTCGTCTGCGTCGACCGGATCGGCCATCCGGCGCCGGCCCCGATCCCCGTCCTGGCCCGGGCCGCCCCGCCCGATCCCACCATGACCGGCACCCTGGCGCCGGTGATGGCCCCGGCCGCCCCGGCCAAGGTGGCCAAGCCCGAGAAGCCCAAGGCCACCGACGGGTTCGACACCGAGCGCCTCAACGCGCTGATGCGTGGCGACCCCTCGGTGACCCTGTCCCGCACCCGCTGAGGGCCGACCGCGCCGTCAGGTGCGCTGGCACGCTTGTCCGGCCGCGCCGGGCGGTCCAACCCCGCGCCGTACGGGACGCGGGGGGAATCGTGGGCCTGATCTACGCGCTCGGCGCCTATCTCAGCTGGGGCCTCGTGGTCCCGGTGCATTTCCGGCTGCTCGACGGGGTGCCGGCCTCCAGCATCCTGGCCCACCGCATCGTTTGGTCGAGCCTGCTCGTGGCCGGGCTGCTGGTGGTGCTGCGCGCCCGGCTGCGCAACCCGTTCCCGCTGCGCCCCCGCCACGGGCTGCTGCTGCTCTCGGCCGGCCTCATCGCGGTGAACTGGCTGATCTACCTGCACGCGGTCCAGAGCGGCCACATGCTGGATGCCAGTCTCGGCTACTTCATCAACCCGCTGATGAGCGTCGGCCTCGGCGCCGTGGTCCTGGGCGAGCGGATGCGCCCGGTCCAGACCCTCGCGGTGGGGCTCGCCGCCCTGGCGGTGGCGCTGGCGGTGGGGTTCGCCGGCAGCCTGCCCTGGGTCTCCTTGAGTCTCGCCGCCTCGTTCTCGCTCTACGGGCTGGTGCGCAAGGTGGTGGGCGTCGACGCCATGATCGGATTCGCCGCCGAGACGTTCCTGCTGCTGCCCCCGGCGCTCGCCTACCTGCTGCTCGCCGCCCCGCCGGTGGTGCAGAGCGACCCCGCCCGCGCCGTCCTGCTGCTGCTCACCGGCGTGACCACCGCCCTGCCGCTGATCTGGTACGCGGCCGCCGCCCAGCGCCTGACGCTCGCCACCCTCGGGCTGATGCAATACCTCGCCCCCACCTGCCTGCTCGCCCTGAGCGTGCTCGCCTATGGCGAGCGGCTGGAGCCGCAGCGGGCGCTGCTGTTCGGGCTGATCTGGGTGGCGCTGGCGATCTACGCCGCTGACGCATTCCGGGCGAATCGGGCCGCGCGGGCGGCGTGAGGCTGGCCGGCGCGACCCGCCCGTGCCACCGTCACGCGCGGAGATCGCCCCCATGAATGCCAACCGCATCACCGACATCCCCGGCCTCCGGGTCGGCCACGCCCACGATGCCGGACTCGCCAGCGGCGTCACCGCGCTCCTGTTCGACGAACCCGCCGTGGCCGGTGTCGATGTCCGGGGCGGCGGCCCCGGCACCCGCGAGACCGACCTCCTCGATCCCGAGCGCACGGTGGAGCGGATCGACGCCCTGGTCCTGTCCGGCGGCTCCGCCTTCGGCCTCGATGCCGGGGCCGGAGTGATGGCGGCCCTGGCGCAAGCCGGGCGCGGTTTTCCGGTGGGTACGGTCCGGGTGCCGATCGTGCCGGGGGCGGTGCTGTTCGACCTCCTCAATGGCGGCGACAAGGATTGGGGGCGGTTCTCCCCCTATCGCGACCTCGGCTACGCGGCGGCGATGGCGGCGGGACCGGATTTCGCCCTCGGCTCGGTGGGGGTGGGGATGGGGGCCACCACCGCCAACCTCAAGGGCGGCCTCGGCTCGGCCTCGGCGGATGTCGCGGGCATACAGGCCCGCATCGGCGCGCTGGCGGCCGTCAACGCCTTCGGCCGGGTCACCGTCGGGGACGGGCCGCATTTCTGGGCGGCCCCGTTCGAGGTCGGCAACGAGTTCGGCGGCCTCGGTTTTCCGCGCCACCCGCCGGAGGACGCCCATGACTGGCCGCGCAAGGGCCAAGAGCCGACGGGGGAAGAGCCGGCAGGTGAAGAACCGGCAGGTGAAGGCCCGGCGCCCGCGGGGGCCAACACCACGCTGGCCGTGGTCGCCACCGACGCGATCCTCACCAAGGCGCAGGCGCGCCGCCTCGCGGTGATGGCCCAGGACGGCCTCGCCCGGGCGATCCACCCGGTCCACACGCCCCTCGACGGCGACGTGGTCTTCGCCGTGGCCACCGGCCGGGTGCCGCTGGCCGATCCGGTCTCGGACCTCGCCCGCCTCGGCGCCGCCGCCGCCCGCACGCTCGCCCGCGCCGTGGCGATCGGCGTCCACGCGGCGACTCCGCTGCCCGGCCTCCACCGGATGCCGCCGTCCTGGAGGGAGTGTTTCGGGCGGTGAGGCCGCCATCCCCGAGCGCGGCCGCCGCGCGATCCCCCGGCACGATGGGCCTGTCCGGCCCCGCGCAGATCCTTCTCCGTATCTGTCGGCCTATTCCGGCAAACAAGTCCTCGGTTTCGGCGGATAAATGGGAGCACATACTTCTCTCTTCGCGATAGAACACGATTCTGATCCAGAGATGATGAGTATCTTTGGTGATTGGCTCGGTCTCGTGTCGTCATGACGATCGCTCTTGTCCGACGTCTTCGAAGAGAACGCGCCCCCCCGTCCCCCGGAGACACCCATGCGCCGCCTCTTCACCGCCGCCCTCGCGACACTCCTCTGCATCGGCGCCGCCCGGGCCGATCGCCTCGACGACATCAGGAAAGCCGGCGTGCTGCGGGTCGCGACCTTCGACAGCAACCCGCCCTTCGGTTTCGTCGATCCCGGCACCAAGCGGCTCGCCGGCCTCGACGTCGAGTATGCCCAGGCGATCGCCGACAGGATCGGCGTCAAGCTGGAGCTGCGTCCGACCAATCCGGCCAACCGCATCCCGCTCCTGACCTCCGGCAAGGTCGATCTGGTGCTGGCGAACTTCACCATCACGGAGGAGCGCGCCAAGCAGCTCGATTTCAGCATTCCGTACTTCGCCTCCGGCCAGCAATTCCTGGCCAAGCGCGGCACGCTCTCGTCGCCCGACCAGCTGAACGGCCTGCGCATCGGCGCCGACAAGGGCACCACCAACGAGATCGTCCTGCGCCGCGACTTCCCCAAGGCCACCGTGGTGGCCTTCGACGACACGCCCTCCGCCTTCGCGGCCCTGCGCAACGGCACCGTTCAGGCCATCACCCAGGACGGACCCAAGCTCGTGGGACTGCTGGCCAAGGTTCCGGATCAGGAGACTTACGAGGTGCCAGCCTTCTCGATCTCGAACGATTATATCGGCGCCGGCCTCCCCAAGGGGGAGACCCGCCTGCTCGAGGCGGTGAACGAGACCCTCCGGGCGCTGGAGGCCGGCGGCCAGGCGGCGGCGATCTACGATCGCTGGTTCGGCCCCAAGACGACCCAGCCCTTGCCGCGCCTGTTCCGGATCGGCGACCACAGCTGACCGGCCCCCTCGGGTCGCTCCCGTGAATCTCTTCGGCGATCCCCTGGCGCCGCGCTACCTGATCTGGCTGCTGCAGGGCTTCGGGGTCACCCTGGCCCTGTCGGCCACCGTGTGCATGGCCGGGACGGCACTCGGCCTCGCCCTCTGCTGCCTGCGGGAAGCGGGGGGCCGGCTCGGGGGGGCGGTGACCGCCGCCGGTATCGGCCTCGTCCGCAACACCCCGCTCCTGGTGCAGCTGTTCGTGTGGTACTTTGGCGTGGCGGCCCTGATGCCCGGGGGCCTCACCGCCTGGCTGAACACCCCGCACAGCCTGCCCCTGGGGCCGGTGGAGCTGCGCTGGCCCGCCTACGAGACGCTGGCCGGGTTCCTCGGCCTGACGCTATACGCCGCCGCCTACATCGCCGAGGAATGCCGCGCCGGCCTCAACGGCGTCCGGCCCGCCCAGCGCGCGGCCGCGCGCGCGCTGGGCCTGACGGAATCCCAGATCTTCCGCCACGTCGCCCTGCCGCAGGCCCTGCGCATCGCCTGGCTGCCGGTGGTCGGCCAGTACCTCAACACCCTCAAGAACACGTCGCTGACCATGACCATCGGGCTCGCCGAACTGTCCTACGCCGCCCGGCAGGTGGAGACCGAGACCTTCCAGGCGTTCCAGGCCTTCGGGATCGCCACGCTGCTCTATGTCGGGGCCGTGGCGGCGGTGGAGGCGATCGGCCACGCCGTCGCGCGCCGCGCTCCGGCCGGAGCCCCCCGCCGGTGAATGTTTCCGTCATCACCGACAATCTCGGCTACCTGCTCGCCGGCGCCTGGCCGGACGGCCCGGTCGGCGGTCTGATGCTGACCCTGATTCTCTCGGCCGCCTCGGGGCTCGCCTCGGCGGCCATCGGGCTCGTCCTCGGGATCGCGCTCGCGATGAGCGGCGGCCGGACACGGCGGATCCTCGTCCTGGGCCTCGGGCTGTTGCGCGCGATTCCCATCGTGATGCTGATCTTCTGGAGCTACTTCCTGCTGCCGGTCCTGTTCGGTTTCGCCATCCCGGAGACCGGGACGGTGGTGACGGCCCTGTCGCTGGTGGGGGGCGCCTACCTCTCCTACGCGGTGGCGGCGGGGATCGAGAGCCTCGGGCGCGGCCAATGGGAGGCCGGTCTGGCTCTGGGCCTCGGGCGCTGGCAGGTCCTGCGCTTCGTCATCCTGCCGCGGGCGCTCCCGGCCATGGCGCCGTCCTTCGTCAACCAATGGACCGCCCTGATCAAGGACACCTCGTTGGCCTACGTGATCGGGGTGCCCGAACTCTCCTTCGTGGCGACGCAGGTGAACAACCGCGCCATCGTCTACCCCGCTGAAATCTTCCTCTTCGTCGGAGCGGTCTACGGGGGGCTCTGCCTCCTCGTAGACCGCTTCGCCACGCGGTTGGCGGGACGGGGCGGGCGCAAGCGCCGGGCCGCGGCCTGAGCGGCGGCGGCCCTCCGTTCGGGGCCGGAGCCTCGTCCCGAAAGATGGCCGCCGGCCTTCGGACAAAGACGATGCAACATCAAGAATCGAAAGCATCGTGCCGGATCCGATGGCCGGGACGCCGCGCTAGACCTCGGGGCGTCCGCGCTTGCGGCGGGCGCGCTGGGCCGAGGGCAGGGCGTCGGGCACCAGGGTCACGCTCACCGGGTTGGGGGTGTGGTCCAGGGCCGCCCCCGTGGCGGCATCGACGCCGATGCCGATGAGGCCGCCCGCCAGGATGTTGCCCGCCATGCCGGCCGCCCCCGCGCCCACCACCTTGGTGCGGACGGGGACGATCTCCGGCCGGAAGCCGGGCTTCACGAAGGTGACGTCGAACTCGTCCGACCGGTCCACCTCGAGGGAGCAGGGGGTGGCCGGGCAGGCATAGCCCTTCGTGGTGGTCATCGC
>JAKONB010000324.1 GCA_022702195.1 Beijerinckiaceae bacterium
GAGAAGGCCCAGGCCTCGCGGATGCTGGCGCGTGCCCTGGTCGGCGGCCCTGAGACCATCGCCCGAGGTCTTGCCGACCTCCTCGCCGAGACGGGCGCCGACGAGATCATGGTGGCGAGCGCGATCCACGACCCGGCGGCCCGGCGACGCTCCTACGCGATTCTCGCGGCGGCACGGGATGCGCTGGCCCCGGCACCGCATGCGCGCGTCGCCTGATCGACACCGCCCTTGACAGCGGCGGAGGCGAAGCGTCTTGCTCCCGCGCTTGGCGACTCATGCTGCAACGCGATGGGCGCCGGACGACGCGGGCCGGGGACGGCGCGCGAACCTTCGCGGCCGGCAGGCCGCCGGCTGACCCCGAGGCCAATCCGGCGCACGGCAGGGAGGCCCCAATCGGCGCCGGGACCGGACGCTGCGGCTGGCTCGGGCATCGAGCACCGCACCCGTACCTCGGCGCCCGCGAGAAGCGGAGTGAGGAACATGGGTTACAAGGTCGCCGTCGTGGGTGCCACGGGCAATGTGGGCCGCGAGATGCTGGACATCCTGTCCGAGCGCGCCTTTCCGGCGGACGAGGTGGTGGCGCTCGCGTCGCGCCGCTCGGCCGGTCAGGACGTGTCCTTCGGCGACAAGATCCTGAAGGTGAAGGCGCTCGACACCTACGATTTCTCCGACACCGATATCTGCCTGATGTCGGCGGGCGGCGAGATCTCGAAGGAATGGTCGCCGCGCATCGGCCAGGCCGGCTGTGTCGTCATCGATAACTCGTCGGCCTTCCGCTACCATCAGGACGTGCCGCTGATCGTGCCGGAGGTGAACCCGGAGGCGATCCACGGCTTCTCCAAGCTCAACATCATCGCCAACCCGAACTGCTCGACCGCTCAGCTCGTGGTGGCGCTCAAGCCCCTGCACGACGCGGCCACGATCAAGCGCGTGGTGGTGGCGACCTACCAGTCGGTCTCGGGCGCCGGCAAGGACGCCATGGACGAGCTGTTCCAGCAGACCCGCGCGGTGTTCACCGCCGGCGAGGTGAAGAGCGAGAAGTTCCCCAAGCGCATCGCCTTCAATGTCATCCCCCAGATCGATGTGTTCATGGAGGATGGCTACACGAAGGAAGAGTGGAAGATGGTCGCCGAGACCAAGAAGATGCTCGACCCCAAGATCAAGCTCACGGCCACCGCCGTGCGGGTGCCGGTGTTCATCGGCCATGCCGAGGCGGTGAACGTGGAGTTCGAGCGTCCGATCACCGCCGAGCAGGCCACCGCCCTGCTGCGCTCGGCCCCCGGCATCCTGGTGGTCGATAAGCGCGAGCCCGGCGGCTACATGACCCCGCACGAGGCGGCGGGCGAGGACGCCACCTACGTCTCGCGCATCCGCGAGGACGGCACCGTGGAGAACGGCCTGTCGTTCTGGTGCGTCTCCGACAACCTGCGCAAGGGAGCGGCGCTCAACACCGTGCAGATCGCCGAGATGCTGGTGAACCGCAAGCTCTTGAAGAAGGCCCAGGCCGCCGCCTGACCGCCCTCCCCGCCTCGGCTGTCGGGGCGGACCATCCCAAAAGAGCGACGCCGTCCCGTTTCGCGGGGCGGCGTTTTTCATGGGCGCGCCTGTCAGGCGTCCCGAGGACGACGGGTCGACGGCGTTCCGGGCCGGATCGTCGGGGGGCAAGGCGCGTATGACCAAACCGCGCGCCCCGTGAACGGCTCTCGACCCACGCTTCTCGTTGACCGGCCCGAGCCTTTCGGCCCGCGAACCACGTTTTCTGAATCGTCGGTCCGACAGCCGCGCCGCGTCGGGCACGACCGTAAGCTTCAGGCTTGTCGGTGGATATCCCGTCGCTGAAAGCTGACCGTCCGGTCCCGGCTCAACTTAGTCGTTCGAGACGACACATGCGATGCCTGGAAGCGGTCAATCAAGGCTTCGCTTCTGACGAAATCTGACTTTTTCACTAGCGCATTGTACCGCCCACCCGGTTCTGCATGGTTTGGCCTGACGTCAGCGATGCAGGAACGCGCCATGAGTGTCTCCGAAATCCTTCTCCGTATTGTGGCCTTTCGGCTTGCGGTCTTGGTACTGCTTGTCGCGATAGCTCAAGCGTTGCCGGCTCGCTCGCACCCACAAGAGCCCGTCTCCCGCGCGCGGCTGGCCGCGCCCCTGGCGCCTGCATGTGGGCTTACGCGCCAGGTCGAGCAGGCCGAAGCGCAAATTCGGGACACGCTTCAACACGACTGACAGCGTCCACCGTAAGGACAGACGCAGTTCTGGTCTGATCGGACATGTCGAGTTCACGCAGACTCGGCAGAAACCACACTGAACGATCATCCTGCTTCCGACCCTTTGCAGAAGCTGGAAATGTCCGCTTACTCCTTGAACGGTGGAGCAGCGACCTATGTCTGAGTCGGGTGAGAAGCTTCCGTTCCCACCATACCCCCGCTCCGCGGGTCAGTGTGCCAGTTTTAGTGTGATGACCCCAGCGATGATCAACGCGACGCCTGCGTAGCGGGC
>JAKONB010000363.1 GCA_022702195.1 Beijerinckiaceae bacterium
CGACAAGATCGTCGAGGAGTTCGCCGAGGGCCGCCACCCGGCCCAGGCCCGGAGCGTCTGAACGAGCCTCGCTCGATTCGACAGTCCTACACGGAAGGGGGCCTCTGAGCGTCGTGTAGGTGGCCCAGGGGAGATGACATCGGACGATTCTCTGGCAAGGTTGTGTTGGTCACGGGCGCGGCCTCGGGCATCGGCGAGGCCGCCGCACGGCGGTTCGGACGGGAGGGCGCGATCCTTGCCCTCGCCGACAAGGGCGAGGACGCACTGAACAAGGTGACCGGCGGCATTGAGGCGGCCGACGCCCTCGCGGTGGTCGCCGACCTGTCGAACGCGGACCGGTGCCGGGACGTCGTCGCGCAGGCAGTCAGTCGGTTCGGGCGCCTCGACGTCCTCGTTAACAACGCCGGTAAGGACCATCTCGGCCTCGTCGACGAGGGCGACATCGCTGACTTCTCGACGATCATCGAGACCGACCTCTACGGCGTCTTCTACAGCTCGACTTGCCGAGGTCCCATCATCTGCGTCGATCCCCGTCTCACAACGGCAGTGAATCACCTCGTAAATGCCGCTGCAACAGCCGAGTTTTTCAACAAAATCCGCCCTTTGCAGAAGGTTGGAAGGTCCACTTCCGGGCGCTCAGGTACGACAACGGTCTGGACTACGAGCCTTCGCAGACAGCGTCGGGACCGGCGGCAAGCAGGTCATCGCCAACGCGCTTTTCGCCTCGTCGACGCAGGGCGACGACATGGTCGTACCGGCCCCCTACTGGGTGTCATACCTCGACATGAAGCGGCTCACTGGCGGCACGCCCGTGACGGTGGCCTACGGAAGATTTCGGCATCAAGATCGGTGCTACAGCGCTTGAGGTGGCCACCACGCCATGCACCTAGTGGCTGGTCCTGAACTCGCCCTGCGATCCGACGGGCAGGTGCTACTCCGCCGCCGAGCCGATGGCCCTCGCCGAGGTGTTGCTCCGGCATCCATCAGTTTTCCAGGTCTAGGTTGGCACTTCAAGATGCGTTCGTGGGCTCGCGGATTTGTCAGACTCAGAGCGGGTTGAAGATCACGATACAGAGTTAGTTTCACTTGTCGTCCGGTTGGCGTGCCCAGCCGGCCTTGATGACGTTCGCGACCTCCTCGACGAACAGGCGGGTCTTGGCAGGCACGAGGCGACCCGGCGCGAGGATCGCGTACACACCTCCGTCCTCCCTGCCGACCCAACCCGGCAGGACCTCGACGAGGGTACCGTCACGTAGTGCCGGACCGGCCAGCCAGTCGGCCGCGAACGCGATGCCTATGCCCCCTACGGCCGCCATGAGCAAGACCTCAGAGTGGTCAGCGATCATGGAACAGGTGGGACGTACGGTCTGGCGCTTCCCCTCCCGGACCAACGGCCAGTCCGGCCAAGCCGTGGAACCGGTGAACCCTAGGCATTTGTGACTTGCCAGGTCGGCGGGTGTTTCGGGAAGGCCGTTGGCCGCAAGGTAGACCGGCGAGGCCACGAGCAGGTTCTGGTAGGACGCGATCTTTCGGGTGGTGAGTGTACTGTCGCGCTGCGCTCCGGCCGTGACGCGGATCGCCACGTCGATGCCTTCGGAGACGACATCGACGAAGCGGTCCGACGTCCGGACGTCAATCCGGATGTCCGGATACCGCGCCAGGAAGGTCGGCAGCATCGGCGCGATCCACTGCCTCCCGAAGACGATGGGGATGGAGACGCGAACGAGGCCCTGCGGGCTGGCGGCATGGTCGCTGGCCTCCCGGCTGGCGCTGGCCAACTCCTCCAGGACGCCCTGAACCCGGCCGAAGTAAGCCGCACCGACCTCGGTTGGCGTCACCCGTCGTGTCGTGCGCGACAGCAGCCGAACGCCGAGCCGCCGTTCGAGCTGGCTCACCCGCCGCGAGAGCACGGACGCATCGCGTTCGAGGACCTTGGCCGCCGCGGCGAAGCTCCCAGCCTCGGCGACGGCCACGAAGGCCGTCAACTCTTCGAAACCGCCGGGCTCCAATAATTCCTGCATGAGATGCACGACTCAAATGCGGTTTTGGCCCATTATCCAGACCCATCGCATCGCCTATCTCATGTCGACCAAGTCGTCGAGGCGGATGGAGCCTGTGGTTTCTTCCCACCATCAGGGCGGGTTTTCACGCCAGAGACCGCCCCAACCGCATCGACCTTCGAACATGGCCACGCAGGGAAAACCGATGTCCAGGAACCTCAAGACCGTATCGACGAGCGACTACGACGCCGTCGTCACCACCGTTCAGGCCTACGTCGACGGGCTGAAAAGCGGAAGCGTCGCCGACCTCTCTAAGGCGTTCCACGGGGACGCGGTGATGTACGGCTTCACCAACGGCGCGCTGATGGGCGGTCCGATCACCAATCTCTATGATTTCGTCGAGAAGAACGGCAAGGCGACCAAGGTCAGGACGCGGATCGACATCCTCGCGATCACGCCCACCACCGCCGTCGTTCGCGTCGACATGGAGAAGGACGTCATCGGCCTCGATTACACCGACTTCCACTCTCTGCTGAAGCAGGACGGCACCTGGCGCATCATCGCCAAGGTCTACCACGCCTACGAGGGCTGAGCCTGCGATGCCGGCATCGGTTTTCCGCTAGCCAGGATGATCTCGTTCCCCAACCAACCGATAGGTGCCGCATGAACGTCTTCATCGTCGGAGGATCCGGAAAGGTCGCCCGCAGTCTGGCGCGCATGCTCTCGGAGTGCGGTCACGTCGTCCGGTCACTGCATCGCAAGCCGGAGCAGGCCCAGGACCTCGCCGCCTTGGGGGCGATGGCGGTTCAGGGTGACCTAACCGCGTTGTCCGTCGATGCGCTGGCCACGTCGATGGTCGGCAGCGACGCAGTGGTCTTCTCGGCCGGCGCGGGCGGCGCGGGGATGGAGGTCACCAACGCCATCGACGGCCGCGGTCTCGAACTCTCCGTCGCGGCGGCCCAGCAGGCCGGCATCCGACGCTTCCTCCTCGTCTCGGCCTTCCCCGACGCCTTGCGCGGCGGCGAGCGCAATCCCGAGTTCGAGAACTATGCCCGGGTCAAGAAGCTCGCGGATGCGCACCTCGTTGCGAGTGACCTCGACTGGGTGATCCTCCGGCCCGGAACCCTGACGGACGAGCCGGGCACGGGCCGCGTGCATGCGGCGGCCGCCATCCCTTACGGCACGGTGCCGCGGGATGACGTCGCGGCCACCCTGGCCGCGATCATCGAGCGACCGGACGTGAGCCGGACCATCATCGAACTGACCTCGGGCGACATGTCTATCGACGCGGCGCTGGCACGCATCTCCCGACGCTGACCTAGACCCAAAAGGATCTCGACATGGCTGAATTTCAAAGCCGCGCGCTCGGCAAGACGCGCGCGGCAGTGACGTCGCTTGGCTTCGGCACCGTGCCGCTTGCCGGCTTCAAGGCGAAGGTGAGCTTCGCCGACGCCCAGGCCATCGTCAAGGCGGCCTACGACGGCGGCATCCGGTACTTCGACTGCGCGCCGCTCTACGGCTTCGGCAAGGCCGAGTACAACCTCGGCCACGCGCTGCGCGAACTGGGCATCCGCGACGCGGTG
>JAKONB010000383.1 GCA_022702195.1 Beijerinckiaceae bacterium
ATGTCGGAGCAGAAGTTTCTCGATCTGTCGAAAGACGATGACCCGAAGCCCAACATGCGTCTGTTGGGTCTCTGCGAGGCTGCCATTCGCAAGCGGCACCCGAACGATACGGCTTGGTTTCCGGATCTGCCCAAGATCGTCGAAGAGCGTCCCCCCGGCCTGGACTTCTCCATCTGAGGGCATCGCTTCGACGGACAGCAAGGACCGGCCGGCCAAGGCTTCACCGGAGGAGGCTGCCGCGCCGACGCGGCTCAGGGACGGAGACCTCGTCCGCCACGGGCTGCGGTGGGCCGGCCCATCGCGGTGAGGGACTCCCTCGGCCATTCCGCGCACGGGGTCTCGAGTCCGTACCAAGCGTCCGGGACAGCATGGTCCACGGTTGCCCCACCCCGGCGCCTTGGTCGTCTATTTTGCGCGAATTGCGCAAAGTAATTGACGCGATGCGCGATATGAGCAGTATGTTGCGTCAAAGCGCGGAGATCACGCGCCGAACGCCACCGATTCCGTCATAAACAACAAAAATCTGCGCACAACGCGCAGGGAGGAACCCCCATGCAGATTCCGATCAAGCGGGCCATCGAGGCCGTGCCCGGTGGCATGATGGTGGTGCCGCTCCTCGCCGGGGCGCTGATCGCCACCTTCTTTCCCGGAACGCCGAAGCTATTCGGCTCGTTCACGGGCGCGCTCTTCTCCGGCGCCCTGACGATCCTGGCGGTGTTCTACGTGTGCATGGGCGCCAGCATCGACTTCCGCGCCACACCCTACATCATGAAGAAGGGCGGCACGCTCCTCGTGGTGAAGGTCGGCATCGCCATCCTGCTCGGCCTGGTCTTCGGGCAGGTGCTGGGCGAGGCGCCGGTGGGGGCCGGCATGTTCGCCGGCCTCTCGACCCTCGCGGTGGTGGCGGCGATGAACGACACCAATGGCGGGCTCTATATGGCGCTGATGGGGCAGTACGGACGGCCCCGGGATGTCGGCGCCTACACGGTGATGTCGCTGGAGAGCGGACCCTTCCTCACCATGATCACCCTGGGCGTGGCCGGGCTCTCGGCCTTTCCGTGGCAGACGCTGGTGGGGGCGATCCTGCCGCTGCTGGTCGGCATGATCGTCGGCAATCTCGACCGCGAGATGCGGGCCTTCCTCGGCCGGGCGATCCCGGTGATGATCCCGTTCTTCGCCTTCGCCCTCGGGGCCGGCCTCGACCTGTCGAAGGTGTGGCAGGCGGGCCTGTTGGGGCTGGCCATGGGCGTCGCCGTGGTGATCGTCACCGGCATCCCGCTGTTCTTCGCCGACCGCCTCACCGGCGGGACCGGGGTCGCGGGCATCGCGGCCGCCTCCACCGCCGGGAATGCGGCGGCGGTGCCGGCCATCGTCGCCTCGGCCAATCCGGCCTATGCCGATGCGGCGGGGCCGGCCACCCTCCTGGTGGCGGCCTGCGTCGTGGTCACGGCGATCCTGGTGCCCATCGTCACCGCCTGGGCCTCCCGGCAATTCGGCGACGGGCCGGCCGTCGCGGGCGACACGGGCGTCGACGCCGCCGCGCCCGCGCGGCCCGCCCCCGGCCACTGAGATGGCGGGTCGCTGGCTCATCCTCGCCGACGATCTGACCGGGGCGGCCGATTGCGCCATCGCCTTCGGGCGGCGGGGCTTGCCCGCGGCGGTGCGCTGGGGCGCGGCGGATTCCGGCGCGCTGCCGGTGCTGGCCCACGATGCCGACAGCCGCGGCCTCACCGCGCAGGAGGCGGCGCGGCGCCATGCCGGCCTGCTGGACCGTCTGCTCGCGCCGGACCGGACCCTGTTCAAGAAGATCGACTCGACGCTCCGGGGGCAGCCCGCCGCCGAGACCGCCGCGACGATGGCGGTCCTCAAGGCCCGCGACGGGGCTGTGTTCGGCATCTGCGCGCCCGCCTTCCCGGCCACCGGTCGGACGACCCTGGACGGCCATGTCCGGGTCGATGGCCGTCCGCTGGAGGAGGCGGAGGTCTGGCGGCGCGATCACACCTATGCCTGCGCCGATCTCGGCGCGATGCTGGGCGGCGCCGGGATCAGGAGCGGGAAGGTGCCGCTGGCGATCGTGCGCGGCCCGGACCTCGCCGCCGCCCTCGCCCGGATCGCCGCCGCGGGGGACGGGGTGGCGATCTGCGACGCCGAGACCGAGGCGGATCTCGCCCGGATCGCGGCGGCGAGCCTGTCGGCCGCGCCGGGCGCCTTCTTCATCGGCAGCGCCGGGCTCGCCCACGCCCTGGCGGGCCTGCACGAGGCCCTCCCGACCGAGCCGGTTCGCCTCCCCCGGAGCCCGCTTGGCAGCCTGATCGTGGTGGGCTCGCTCGCGGCGGCGAGCCGTTCGGCCACCCGCGCCCTCGCCGGGCAGGACGGGGTGGTCCACCTGCCCGTCTCGCCCGAGACGCTCCTCGGCGACCCGGCCGGTGGGGCGGCCTTCGCCGACCGCGTCGGCACGGTGTTGGCTGGCGGAGACGACGCGCTCGTGGAGATCGCCGTCGCGGGCGCCCTCGACATGACCCTGGGTCCCCGCCTCGCGCGGGTCCTCGCGAAAACCCTCGACCCGGTGGCGGGGCGGATCGGCGCCATCGCGGCCACCGGCGGCGAGACCGCCGCCGCCCTCCTGGCGCGCCTGGGCGTCGACGGCATCCGCCTCGTCGCCGAGATCGAGCCGGGGGTCTCCCTCGGCCTCACCCTCGGGGGCCTGTCGGTTCCGGTGGCCACCAAGGCGGGCGCCTTCGGCGATTCCCACAGCCTCATCCGCATCCGCGAGCGCCTGCGCTCCGTCAGACTCGAAGGACATTTCCGATGACCGTCCGACCATCGCGATCACCATGGGCGACCCGGCCGGGATCGGCCCCGAGATCATCATGAAGGCCCTGGCCCATGCGGAGGTCCAGGCGCTGTGCCGGCCCCTGGTGATCGGCGACGCCGAGCGCCTGCGCGCGGCCGGCCGGATCGTTCATTCCGACTTGGCGGTGGAAGCACTGGACGAGGTCGCGGCGGCGGATTTCACCGGGACGGCGGTGCAATGCCTCGACCTCAAGGTGGTGCCCGCCGGCCTGCCGTTCGGGCAGATGTCCCCGGCGGGGGGCGAGGCGGCCTATCGCTTCATCGCGCGCGCCGTGCAGGTGGTCCAGGCGGGCCAGGCCCAGGGCATCTGCACCGCGCCGCTGTCGAAGGAGGCCCTGCACGCCGCCGGGCACGCATTCCCGGGCCATACCGAGATGCTGGCCCACCTCACCGGCACCCCCGAGGTCTCGATGATGCTGGTGTCCCCCAAGCTCCGGGTGATCCACGTCACCACCCATATCGGCCTCATCGACGCCATCGCGAAGATCGAGCCCGGCCTCGTCGAGCGGGTCATCGCGCGGGG
>JAKONB010000398.1 GCA_022702195.1 Beijerinckiaceae bacterium
CACCGCGCCGGATGAAATGCGGTGAGGTGATCTCGGCGTAACGTGAGGGATGCTGCCATGACGACGAACGCCTCGCGAGGGCCGGTCGATTTCGACGCCTTCGCACGTGATCTGCAGCACCCCCGGCCGGCTGCCATGGGTCCGGAGGCCGGCAGAGCGGACGCCGTCAAGCCGGAATCCGGTCGGTCCGATCCGCTCGCCGAACTCGCCCGCATCGTCGGTCAGGACGATCCCTTCCGCGCCCTGCTCGAGGCGCGGGATTCCCGCGGGACCGCCGCTTCGGCCTCGGCCCGGGGCCGGATCGAGCCGAGCTTCGTCGATGCGCCGGTGCCGCCGGCCCCCGCCTTCACGGATCGTGCCCCCGCGCCGGTCCATCCCGCGGCGATCCCGGCGGATGCCTTCGACCAGTATCTCGCCTCGGTGGATCAGGGGGGGGACCATGACGACGGATTGCAGCCGGACGCGGCCGCCTTCGATTCCCACGACGCGGCCGATCGCGGCCGCTCCGCCGAGCGGCCGCGCCACCGCAGCCGCCTCGTCTCCGTCGGCGCCGGCCTCGGCGTGCTCGCGGTCTGCGTCACCGGTGCCCTGGCCTGGCGCGGCCTGCACGGCAGCCATGGCGGCAGCGGCGGCGTCCCCACCATCCTGGCCGACACCGCGCCTCTGAAGATCGCGCCGCAGAAGGCCGACGGCGTCGAGATTCCCGACCAGAACAAGCAGATCTACGACCGCACCGCCAAGGACGGCCAGATCCGCATCGTCAATCGCGAGGAACAGCCCCTCGACGTCACCCAGGCGGCCCGCGCCGCCGGACGGACCGGAGAGGGCGGTGCCACCCCGGGCAACGCCACACCGCAGCAGACCGGCACCCTGACCGAATCGCTGGGTGAGCCGCGCCGGGTCCGTACCGTCTCGGTGAAGCCCGATACCCCGCCGCCGCAGCCGGCGCCCGAGGCCGCCGCCGCCGCGCCCGTCTCGCCGATCCCCACCATGACCCTGCCGGGCGGCGACGGCTCCACCGCGACGGCCTCCGCGCGCCCGCGTCCCGGCCGGGCGGCCGCGATGTCGGCTCCGATCCCGACGCCGGTGGCCGAGGCCCCGGCGCCCGAGCCCGTGGTTCCGGCCCCGGCCCCGGTGCGCGCCAAGGCGCCCCAGCGCGTGGCCGCGGTGACGCCGGAGGCGACCTCGGCCCTGCCGACGCCCCCCGCCGCAAAGGCCGCTGCGGCCCCGCCCGCCGGCAGCTTCTCGGTGCAGCTCGGCGTGCGCACCAGCGAGAGCGAGGCCCAGGCCGCGTTCAAGCAGATGCAGGGCAAGTTCAGCCAGCTCTCCGGCCAGCCCGCGTTGATCCGTCAGGCCGAGGTGAACGGCAAGACGATCTATCGCGTCCGCGTCGGACCGCTCGGCAAGACCGAGGCGACCACCCTCTGCACCGAACTCCAGGGGGCCGGCGGCCAGTGCTTCGTGGCCAAGAATTGAGTGGCCAAGAACTGAGCCCCGGAAAGAGCCGGAGCGCGTTTCCGATGAACCGGGTTTGCGAAGGGCTCGAAGCCCCTTGACGGGGGGCGGGAGCGGAGCCCGCGATCACGACAGGGCTCCGCCCTGCCCCCGCAAAAGGTCGAAGACCTTTTGAAGCGCCGATGTCCCGCGATGGATCGCACACGCAACACGGGTCCGCGCGAACCGGCCGGAGATCCGCCCGGGTCTCTTGCGGCCGGCGGCCTTCCCGAACGATTCTCCCCTTCCGGCCCCGATGGCGACGCGCCGTCCCGCCGGCGATTCCGAGGACGCGCTGAGCCCCATGACCACCCGTGCCCTGATCCTCGGTTGCGCCGGCCGGACCCTGTCCTCGGAGGAGGCCGCGTTCTTCCGCGACGTGGCCCCCTGGGGCTTCATCCTGTTCAAGCGCAACATCGGCACCCCGGAGGAGGTCCGGACCCTCACCGACGCCCTGCGGGCCACGGTGGGGCGCGCCGACGCGCCGATCCTCATCGATCAGGAGGGCGGCCGGGTGCAGCGCATGGGGCCGCCGCATTGGCCGGCCTATCCAGCGGGGCGGCGCTTGGGGGGCCTCGACGATTCGGCCGCGGCCATCGCCCGTCTCGGCGCCCGGCTTATGGCGCATGATCTGGCCAGCGTCGGCATCAACGTCGATTGCGCCCCCGTGCTCGACGTGCCGGTGGCCGGCGCCCATGACGTGATCGGCGACCGCGCCTACGCCACCACGCCCGCCCGCGTCGCCGAGATCGGCCGCGCCGTGGCCGAGGGGCTGATGGCGGGCGGCGTCCTTCCGGTGATGAAGCACATCCCCGGCCACGGCCGGGCGGGCTGCGACAGCCACAAGGGCCTGCCGGTGGTGGAGGCCGACCTCGCCAGCCTCACCGCGCAGGATTTCGCTCCGTTCCGGGCGCTCGCCGACCTGCCGCTGGCCATGAGCGCCCATGTGGTCTTCACCGCCCTCGACCCCGAGCGGCCGGCCACCCAATCGTCCGTGGTGATCGAGCGGGTGATCCGCTCGGCGATCGGATTCGACGGCCTGCTGATGACCGACGACCTGTCGATGCATGCCCTCCAGGGCTCGTTCCGCGACCGCACGGCGGCGTGCTTCGCCGCCGGCGTCGATGTCGGTCTGCACTGCAACGGCGATCTCGACGAGATGCGCGGCGTCGCCGAGGGCGCCCCGGCACTCGCGGGCGACGCGCGGCGGCGGGCCGAGTCCGCCCTGGCGCGCCTGCCGGCCCGGATGGCGGCGTTCGACGTGGGCGAGGCCCGCGCCCGCTTCGCCGCGGCCCTGTCCCTGGCCGCCTGATCCGGCCTTCGGGCGGTCCGAGCGCGCCGAAATCCCCCTCTCGAAGGATCGGCCGGATTCGGTGAGGCCGGCCCGGGCGCGATCCGGGCTGCGGCCTTGCATTCTGGCGATGCGGCGTCATGAAAGGTTCCGGTTCCCTGGGCACTTCTTGTGCTGGGGCGGCCCGATCCTTAGGTTCGCGTTCAATCGATCACACGAGATGGCCGAGTCCTGGAGCTGCCTCATGGCGGCGTCGGACTGCGGCGCGGGAGGTTGCCATGGGCAGCATGAGTATCTGGCACTGGATCATCGTCGCCGGCATCGTGATGCTGCTGTTCGGGCGCGGCAAGGTGTCGGACCTGATGGGCGACGTCGCCAAGGGCATCAAGGCCTTCAAGAAAGGCATGGCCGAGGACGAGACCCCCAACGCCGTGCCGCCGCCCAGCGCCGGCGAGCCGGTGCGCACCTTGCCCCACCAGGGCGAGCCGGCCACCGCCAACACCGTCGCGGCCGACCGCAAGGTGGTCTGAGGCTCGTCGCTCCGGGCGTTCCGACGGGGTCGCCGCATTCGCAGATCCCTGGCGTAATCCGCCGCGACCTGCGATAGGCAGCCCGCCGGAGGGGCTTCGGGCGGCCGCGGGACAGGCGACAGCATGTTTGACATGAGTTGGGGCGAGGTGATGCTGATCGGCGGCGTCGCCCTCATCGTCATCGGACCGAAGGATCTTCCGAAGGCCCTGCGCACCGTCGGCCAGATCACCGGCAAGATGCGCCGCATGGCGGGCGAGTTTCAGTCGCAGTTCAACGAGGCGATCCGCGAGGCGGAGTTCGACGAGATCCGCCGCGAGGTGGACGGCGTCCGCAAATCCGCGGGCACGATGGGACCGGTCTTCAACCCGGTCCAGACCATCCGGGACGAGATCGCCGGGGCCGGTCGCGTCGAGACGAAGACCACGCCCTCGCCGACCCAGCCCCTGGCCAACGTGGCCGCGCAGCTCGCCGAGAGCGAGACCGCCGTGCCGGATGTCGCGGCCGGTTCCATCGGCCTCGAGCCCCCCGTGCCCCCGGTGGAGGCCCTGCCGGACCTGCCGCCGCGGCCGAAGTCCGTGCCGCTGGAGGCCGCGCCCTCTGGCGGCGATCCGCTCGCCCCCGCCCCCACGACACAGCCCGATCCTGCCCGATGAGCAATACGACGGATGACGCCGATATCGAGGCGTCGCGGGCTCCCCTGCTCGACCACCTGATCGAGCTGCGCTCGCGGCTGATCAAGTCGCTGGCCGCCTTCGTGGTGATGTTCTTCGCGTGCTTCTTCGTCTCGCGGCACATCTACAACATCCTGGTCTGGCCCTACGTCTCCGTGGTGGGCGTCGAGAACGCCAAGCTGATCGCCACGCATTTCCTCGAG
>JAKONB010000412.1 GCA_022702195.1 Beijerinckiaceae bacterium
ACCCGCGACTACGTCATCCGCCGCGAACTCGATATCACCGAGGGCGACGCCTATAACCGCGTGCTTACCGACCGGGCCGAGCGCCGCCTGAACGGTCTGGGCTTCTTCAAGAAGGTCCGCTTCTCCAACGAGCCGGGCTCGGCCGCCGACCGGGTGATCATCAACATCGACGTCGAGGATCAGCCCACGGGTTCGTTCTCGGTGGCGGGCGGCTACTCCACTCAGGACGGCATCATCGGCGAGGTCTCGGTCTCCGAGTCCAACTTCCTCGGTCGCGGCCAGTATGTCCGCGTCGCCGGCACCGCCGGCCAGTATGCCCGCGGCGTCGACTTCTCGTTCACCGAGCCGTACTTCCTCGGCTACCGCCTCGCGGCCGGCTTCGACGCCTTCTACAAGTACAGCGACCAGACCCGCTACTCGCGCTACGAGACCACGGTCTATGGTGGCCAGCTCCGCGTCGGCCTGCCGATCACCGAGGAGTTCGGCGTGACGCTGCGCTACTCGCTGTACAACACTGAGCTGAAGGTCCCGAACACCATCAAGCGGCCGTATAACGACTGCTCGAACCCGATCCCGGGCTACACGTCGGTCTATACCGCAACGGACAACCTGGTGGGCGGCGTGCCCCGTCCGGACCTGATCGGGTTGGCCAAGTATCCGCAATGTGCCCTCGACGGCGAAGCCTCGATCGCGCTCAAGGGATCGCAGGGCAACACCCTGACTTCGCTGGCCGGTCTGACCTTGGCCTACTCGACCCTCGACAACCTCGCGCTCCCGCGCAACGGCCTCTACGCCGAGCTGAAGCCGGACATCGCCGGTCTCGGCGGCGACTCGAAGTTCTTCCGCGTGACGGGCGATGCCCGCTACTACAAGGAATTCTACGAGGACGTGGTCGGCTTCGTCCGCCTCCAGGGCGGTCACATCTCGGCGCTTACCGACGAGAAGCTGCGGATCACCGATCAGTTCTTCCTCGGCCCGTCGCTGGTGCGCGGCTTCGCCCCGAACGGCATCGGCCCACGCGACGTCGGCATCGCCGACAGCCGCTCCAACGCCATCGGCGGCACCACCTATGTGGGCGGCACCGTCGAAGTTCAGTTCCCGATCCCGGGCATCCCGCGCGATCTGGGCTTGAAGGGCGCGGTCTTCGCCGATGCCGGTACGCTGTTCGGCTATAGCGGCAAGACCCAGTTCAACGTGAACGGCGATGCCATCATCAACGGTATCGCTCCGGGCGGCGGCTGTAACTTCAACGCCAACACCATCGGCGTCGAGCCGGAATGCGTGAACGTCCGCGACAAGGCGACCATCCGGTCCTCGATCGGTGCCTCGATCCTGTGGAACTCGCCCCTCGGCCCGATCCGCTTCGATTACGCTTACGCTCTGACCAAGGACGAGGGCGTGAAGGTCGATATCGGCAACGGCAAGTTCGGTCATATCGGCAAGGACCAACTCCAGGCCTTCCGCTTCTCCGGCGGGTCGCGGTTCTGATCGGAAGGGCCGCCCCCTTCTCGGGGGGTGGCGCGTTATCGGTCCATGTCTGACCCGATCTTCTTCACCCCGAATGTCACCCTCAGCCTCGGCGCCATCGCCGAGGCTGCCGGCGTTTCACTCCCCGAGGGCGCCGATCCGGAGGCCAGGATCACGGGCGCCGCGCCGCTCGAGAGCGCCGGCCCCAACGACCTCGCCTATATGGACAATGCCCGCTACGGCGAGGCCCTGGCGGCGACCCGTGCCGGCATCTGCCTCGTCTCACCCCGCTTCGCCCCGCGCGTGCCGGAGAAGACGGTGGCCTTGGTCCTGCGCGACCCCTACCGCGCCTATGCGGGCCTGCTGGCCCGCCTCCACCCCGAGGCGATGCGGCCCGCCTCGCTGTTCGGCGCCACCGGCATCGCGCCGGGCGCCCATGTCCACCCCGATGCGCGGCTGGAGGAGGGGGTCCGGGTCGATCCCGGCGCGGTGATCGGCCCCGGCGCCGAGATCGGCTCGGGAACGGTGATCGGAGCGAACGCGGCCATCGGACCGGGCGTGCGCATCGGGCGCGACGGCTCGGTCGGCGCCGGGGCGACGCTCACCCATGCGCTGCTCGGCAACCGCGTCATCGTCCATCCGGGCGCCCGGATCGGCCAGGACGGGTTCGGATTCGCCATGGGGCCGGGCGGTCATCTCAAGGTGCCGCAGATCGGTCGCGTGATCATCCAGGACGATGTGGAGATCGGCGCCAACACCACCATCGACCGGGGCGCGAGCCGCGACACGGTGATCGGCGAGGGCACCAAGATCGACAACCTGGTGCAGATCGCCCACAACGTGGTGATCGGGCGCCATTGCGTCATCGTCTCGGGCGTCGGCATTTCCGGCTCCACCACCCTGGAGGATTACGTCGTGCTGGGCGGTCAGGTTGGCGTGGTCGGACATCTGCGGATCGGCATGGGTGCGCAGATCGCCGGCTCCTCCAACGTCAACCGCGACGTGCCGCCTGGCAGCCGCTGGGGCGGCACGCCGGCCAAGCCCGTCCGCGCCTGGTTCCGCGAACTGACCACCCTCGCGCGCCTCGCGGAGAAATCGGCCAAGGACGACGAGAAGGCGTGAGGTCAGGTTCGGTCGGTGGATCGTCCACGGGACAACCCCGCCGAGGGGCCTGACGGCCACGCTTGCCGGGTGCTAAGCCACGCGCTTCGGTGGAGAAGCGCATGGCCCATTGGCTCTACAAGTCCGAGCCCGCGACCTGGTCCTGGGACCAGCAGGTGGACGCGGGGGCGACGGGAACGCATTGGAACGGCGTGCGCAACCACGTCGCCAAGAAACACCTCCAGGCCATGGAGGTGGGCGAGCGCGGCTTCTTCTACCATTCCAACGAGGGCAAGGCGGTGGTGGGGATCGTCGAAGTGATCCGGCCCTATTACCCGGACGATTCCGACGAGACCGGCCGGTTCGGGATGGTCGATCTGCGCGCCGTGGAGCCTCTGCCCCGGCCGGTGACCCTCGCGGCGATCAAGGCCGAGCCGCGCCTCACGGCGATGGTCCTCGCCAACAATTCGCGGCTCTCGGTGCAGCCGGTCACCGCCGAGGAATGGGCGATCGTCCGGGCCATGGGCGGGCTCTGATCGGCCCCCGGCCGTCCGCCCGCTCAGCCCTCGCGCTGCGCCTGGGTGACCGCCACGTGGATCAGCTCGGCCAGGGTGCGCACGCCGAGCTTCTGGCGCATGAGCGAACAGGCATTGGTGACGGTCTTGTAGCTCACCGACAGGTCGCTGGCGATCGTCCCGTAGGACTTGCCCTGGGCGAGGCGGGCGAGGATCTGCTGCTCGCGCGGGGTGAGCTGGGCCTCCGGCGTGCGGCGCGGATCGGTGCGCAGCATCGCCACCTCGGTGGCTAGCCGCCGGTCGAGATAGACTTGGCCGGCCCGCACCCGCTCGAATGCCTCGAACAATTCGCCCGAGGCATGGTCCTTCAGCACGTAGCCGAGCGCCCCGGCCTCGAGCGCCCGCGACACGATCACCGGATCGTTGTGCATGCTGAAGACCAGGATGCGCGCCTTGGGATCCACCCCGCGCATCCGCCGGATCAGGTGCAGCCCGGCGAGCCCGCTGCCCTGGAAGGTCAGGTCGCAGATCACCGTGGAGGGGCGCAGGCGCAGGAAGGCCCGGTACCCGGCCACCACGGTGGTGGCCTCGGCGATCCGTTCGATGCCGGCATCCTCCAGCACGCGGCGGCAGCCCTGCAGAACGATCGGATGATCGTCGACGACGAGCGCGGGCGCGTGGTGGGCCGGGGTTTGGCGGGTCAGGGCCTGGCGGGTGGTCGGGGCGAGCGCGTTCATGCCTGGGGGATCGAACTCGAATCCTCGGGCCGCTCCGGATCGAGCGGGATCATGATCCGGACAACAGTTCCCGGCGCCCCGTTGTCAAGCAGGAAAGTGCCACTGAGCGCCTCGACCCGCTCGCGCATCCCCGACAAACCGAGGCCGGTGCCGTGATCCGGGGCCAGCCCGCCGCCATCGTCCCGCACCGTGACCCGCAGGACGCCGCCCGCCTGCGGGGCGGCGGCGGCCTCTTCGCGGACGCTCGCCGCCACCCGCACGGCGCCACCGTGACGCACCGCGTTGGTGCTGCTCTCCTGGATGCAGCGGAAGATCGTGAGGTCGATGAGGTCGCCGTAGCCACGCGCGATCCCCTCGAAATCCCCGGTGAACACGGTGTCGGGGTGGCGCCGTCCGAAATCCCGCAGCAGCAGCCGCAGGCAATCGGCCAGGGGAACCTCGCCCAGCGCGTGCGGTCGCAGGCGGTTCAGCAGGGCGCGGTTGAGAGTCTGGACCTGACCGACGATGCTGCCGATGTCCTGCGCCCGCTGGCGCAGGCGGTCGCGGTCGGGCGGGGCCGGCGCATCGGCGATGCGGATGACCGAGGCGGCGTTGGCCTCCAGGGCGAACAGGCAGGGGCCGAACTCGTCGTGCAGTTCGAGGGCGGTGCGCCGGCGCTCGTCGTCCTGGGCGGTGAGGAGCTGCCGGTTGAGGCGGCGATTGGCGGCGCGGGCCTCGGACAGGGCCTGGGCGACGCTGTTGAACCGATGGGTGATGACCGCGAGTTCGCGCGAGGCCGGCGGGGTGAGGCGCACCGTGTAATCGTGGCGCTCCAGCTGGGTCAGGCCCTCGGCCACCTCGGTGAGGGGGGCGAGCAGGCGTCCGAACGCCACCGTGAGGGCCCCGAGCAGCCCGAGGCTGACGCACAGGCTCGCCAGCGAGAGCGTGACGGCGTAGCCCCAGACCTCGTCGATCTCGTCGAGGGGCTGGGTGGTGATCCGCGCCGTGCCGATCCGTTTTCCCTGCGCGACGATCGGCAGGGTGTGCCGCTGCGGCTGGGGCGCGATCAGGGCGGCGAACCAGGACGGGGCCGCGTGGTGCTCGGGGCGAAGCCGGGCCGGATTGCCGTTCACCGGCGCGTCCGCCGCGTCCAGCACGGCGACGCGGACGTGGCGCAGGCCCTGGACCCGCAGGTCGAGGGTCCGCAGCAGGGTGTCGGGGGAGGCCGATTGCGCGAGGTCGATCGTGTCCGACACGAGCAGCTCGACATTGGCCAGGGCGGTGCGCATCTCCACCTTCACCGCCACGCGGGCGTTGAGCACGATCACCGCGCAGGAGACCAGGGCGGCGAGCGCGTCGATGGCGACCACCAGGGCGATCATGCGCCGGCGCGTCGGCCATTCGGCCCATCGCCACCAGGCGTTGTCCGGTCGGGGCGGGGCGAGGGTTTTGGTCTGCGTCATGGCCATCGTAGAAGAGAACGGCGTCCTGAACCCGCGCCATCGCCGCTTGTAGACGAGTCCCGGGCCGCCGCCATGCATGACGACCTGCGTCCACTCCTCGTCTCCGCGCTGGCGGATGCCGAGACGGTCTGGAGCCTGGGTGGCTTCGGTGCCCTCGCGGAATTCCGGTGGGACGCGGCGGAGGCCACCGCTCCCCCGGAGGATGGCCGGATCGGGCGGATCACCCCGCGCGGCGGCATCGCCCTCGACCCCGGCGCCCCCATCGTCCCGGTCGCCTATGAGACGGCGCTCCCGGGCGGGTGGAGCCATGCGGTGGCCCTGTGCCTGCCGCGGGCGGCCTGCATCGTCACGCCTTCCCGGAGCCTCGCCGAAATCGGTTCGGACACGGCCTCCCTGCGCGCGCGGGATTCGGATGCGTGCCTGTTCGATCTCGGGCTGGCGCTGCCCCAGGCCGCGATCCACCTGCGGACCCGGGATGCGGCGATGATCGCGCGGTTGCGGCGGGCGAGCGGGCGGGACAGCTTTGCGCCGGAGAGTCCGGTGCCGTCCCTGCTGGCGGAAGGCGCCCTCGATCTCGTGGTGGTGACGCCGCTCGGCCGGATGGAGGTGTTCGCCCGCTCCGGTCCCCCGACGCCCGGCACGCCGCGCGGATTCGTGGTGCCGCGGATCGTCCGCCTCGGGCGCACCCATGCGGCCACCGCCCCGATCCCCGACGGGCTGGTGCCCTGCGCCCATCTCCACCCGCCGCATCCCTGCCGCGACGGGTCCGGCCAGGCGATCGCGTTCCGGCGAGACCGCCACGCCGCGTTCCAGGCGCTCCTGGCACGCTGGGGCGATCCCCGCCACCTCGCCCTGAAGCGCGTGGTCTGGTCCGGGCGGAACCCGACGCCGGCGGGCGGCGACCGCCATGGCCGGGGGGCCGCGCGGGTCGCCCGCGTGCAGGCGGCGATCGTCCCGGATCAGGCCGGGTCAAGACCTGACTGCGCCGGAGCGGGACGGGACAAGTCTTGCGCCGATACGGCTCCTTAAACCTGTGGATCTTATCCAGATTCGTCCGCGTTCTGCCTCGCCTGCGACTGGTCGGGGGACCTGAGGACATCTTCGTGCCCCAATGGCCGTCTTCTTTCGGTTGCACGCTGCGGCGACGGCGCAGGGTCGGATGCGTCCCGGCCCTGCGAGCGGTGCAGCGTCACCGGCCGGACACGGTCAACCGGATCGTTCGGAAGCGTTCGAGATGTCTCATCCGATGATGCCCCTCGCCATCGACCCCACCGAACGGCGCGCCGAGGCGCCGGCCGCGACGCGGCCCGGCCTCCGGCGGGCGGGGCGGCCGATCCTGCTGGCCGGGCTCGGCTGCGCCGGGATCGTCGGCCTGTCGGTGATCGCCAACACGATGATGGCGGGGCTGGCCGGCCCCCCGCCGATCAAGAAGAGTCTCGTCAGCCGGGCGGCGGCCGACATGCCCGACCTGCGCGATGGCGTGCCGGCCCTGGTCTCGAGCCCTTCTGTGCCACCCGCGCCGGCCCCGCGCGACGTCGGAGCGGTGTCCACCACGGCCTCTCCGATGGTCGCCGCGCTCCCGAAGGCCGATACCGTTGCCCCGCCGCCACGGCCGGAGGTCAAGGCCGAACCGGCCGCCCTGCCGCGTGCCGAGACCAAGCCCCGTCCGGCTCCGCCGATCGAGGCTGCGGCCGTCGTGATGCCCGCCCGCGTCGCCGCACCGGTGG
>JAKONB010000414.1 GCA_022702195.1 Beijerinckiaceae bacterium
GCTACGTCCGCGTCGGCGCCTCGCCCTCGGATTCCGGTCTCGTCATCGCGGTGGAGGACGACGGACCGGGCCTCGCCCCCGATGCCGCCGCCGAGGCGGTCCGGCCCGGGCGGCGCCTCGACGAGACGGTACCGGGCAACGGCTTCGGCCTGTCGATCACCCAGGAGCTGGCCGAGCTCTACGGCGGCGGCCTGCGCCTCGACCGCTCGGGCCTCGGCGGCCTGCGCGCCGCCCTCACGCTTCCCGTCTGAAGGAGGCCTATGAAGCGGGATTCCAGAGGGATCATTCCTTTGGCGGGTGTCGGGCGGAGCCCGACGAGGACCCCAGGGCTCCGCCCTGGACCCGCGAAGGGCTCGGCCCTTCGAACCCCTCCCTCGGGCCGCGATCCCGTCAGGCGAAGTGCTTCGACAGCTTGAGCCCCTGCGCCTGGTAGTTCGAGCCGGCCGAGGTGCCGTACAGGGCGGACGGCACCTCGGCCATGCGCTCGTAGACGAGGCGGCCGACGATCTGGCCGTCCTCCAGCAGGAACGGCACGTCGCGCGAGCGCACTTCGAGCACCGCCCGGGCGCCCGCGCCGCCGGCCGCGGCGAAGCCGAAGCCCGGATCGAAGAACCCGGCGTAATGCACCCGGAACTCGCCCACCAGGGGATCGAACGGCACCATCTCGGCGGCGAAATCCGGCGGGACCTGCACCGCCTCCTTCGAGGCCAGGATGTAGAACTGGCCCGGATCGAGGATCAGGGCGCCCGAGCCGTCCGCCGGCAGCGGCTCCCAGAAATCGGCGGCGCGGTGGCGGCCCGGCGCGTCCACGTCCACCAGCCCAGTATGGCGCTTGGCGCGGTAGCCGATCAGCCCGTCGAATCCGGACAGGTCGATCGAGACCGCGATGCCGCCCTGGAAGGACGGGCTTGGCGCATCCACCAGCGGCGTGGCCGCGTGGAGCAGGGCGAGGTCCGCGTCGGTGAGGCGCGGCTCGCCCCGCCGGAACCGGATCTGCGACAGCCGCGAGCCGGTGCGGACCTTCACCGGGAAGGTGCGGGGCGAGATCTCGGCGTAGAGCCGGCCGTGATAGCCGGCCTCCACCTGGTCGAAGGCCGCGCCGCGATCGGTGATGACGCGGGTGAACACGTCGATCCGCCCCGTGGAGCTCTTGGGATTCACGCTGGCCGAGAGGTCGGCCGGCAGCGCCAGGCTCTCCTGCAACTCGGCGATGTAGACGCAGCCGGTCTCCAGCACCGCCCCCTGGGTCAGGTCCATCTCGTGCAGCACGAAGGCCGCGATGCAGGCGGCGACGCTGCGGGCGCCCGGCAGGAAGCTGGTGCGCACCCGGAACACCCGGGCGCCCAGGCGCAGGTCGAGGCTCGCCGGCTGGATCTGGTCCGGCGCGTAGGGGCTGTCCGGCCGGATCGCCCCGGATTGCGTGAGGCGGGCAATGCCCTGGGCGGCCAGGATGCCGGAAACCGGAACCTCATGCATCGCGGATCCACTCCCTGTCGCTTCAAGCCGGCGCTCGACCGGGCGGCTCCGGCTCCTTTTCGCGATGGGAAAGAGAGGCGGCCTTCGCGGCGATTGTCCGCCCCGGCGCCTAAGGCCGCGTTAAGCCTCCGGCTCCTCCGGCCCGGCCACGATCACCCGTGCCAGGGCGAGGCGGGCGATCGCCCCCATGGCGATCAGCCCGGCCAGGGCGCTGGCGAGCAGGGGGAAGCCCGCCGGCCACAGGGCCAGACCGGAGGCGAACAGGGCGGCCCCCAGCCCGGTTCCCGGCCGCAGCGGCAGGACGAGGGAGGGCGGGCCGGCCAGGCGCGGCACGGGCGATCCGCGCCGGGCGAGGAACGCCCCGGCCGCCTGGGCGAGCCCGTCGAGGACGAGGGCGCCCATCAGCGCCGCCGCGGCCCATCCGTTGCGCTCCGGCCCGGTCCAGGCGAAGGCCGCCGCCAGGGCGGCGATGGCCACCGGCCCGGCCAGGAACCGGATCGAATCCCGGCCGAGGGCGTGCCCGGGGCGACGCGGAACGGTCTTGTCGGCCACGCGGGTTGGGACCTCGTCATCGGTGCGGGAGCCCCGCCTGCGTCACGATTGACGCGGTTTTCGCCGGGCCGTACCACGGCGCCCTGATCTTGTCGCGGCGCGGGACCCGTCGCGCCCGGGTCGGACCCGGCCACGGAGGCGTTGAAGGCGATGTACAAGGCTCAGACGCGCGGCATCAGCGTGACGGTGCAGCCCCGCTTCGTCGAGGAGGAATCCTCCCCCGACGAGAGCCGCTACTTCTTCGCCTACACGGTCGAGATCGTGAACAACGGCCCCGAGCAGGTGCAGCTGCGCTCCCGCCACTGGCGCATCGTCGACGGGCGCGGCGCCACTCAGGAGGTGCGCGGGGCCGGGGTGGTCGGCAAGCAGCCGGTGCTCGAGCCCGGCGAATCGTTCAGCTACACCAGCGGCTGCCCGCTCACCACGCCGGACGGGGTGATGGCCGGCAGCTACACCATGGCCACCGATACCGGCGAGAGCTTCGAGGCCGAGATCCCGGCCTTCTCCCTCGATTCGCCCCACGTCCGCCGCAGCGTCCATTAAGACCATGCCCAGCGCCGGTCCGCGCCCGACCACCCTCGACCTGTTGGCGCGCCTGGTCTCGTTCGACACCGAGAGTTCGCGGTCGAACCTCGCGCTGATCGACGATGTCTGCGCCTACCTCGACGCCCTGGGCGTCGATCACGTCCGCATCCCCAACGCCGCCGGCGACAAGGCGGCCCTGTTCGCCACGATCGGGCCGCCGGTCGATGGCGGCCTCGTCCTGTCCGGCCATACCGACGTGGTGCCGGTGACGGGGCAGGCCTGGACCACCGATCCGTTCACCCTGCGGGTGGCCGACGGGCGCGCCTATGGCCGCGGGGCGGTGGACATGAAGGGCTTCTGCGCCCTGGCCCTGGCGGCGATCCCGGATTTCCAGGCCGCCGACCTGAAGCGGCCGATCCACATCCTCCTGTCCTACGACGAGGAGACCACCTGCCTCGGGGGGGCCGACACCATCGCGCGCTTCGGCGCCGACCTGCCGCGCCCCGGCGCGGTGATCGTCGGCGAACCCACCGAGCTTCAGGTGGCGGATGCGCACAAGAGCATCGTCACCTACCTCACCACGGTGCACGGGCACGAGGCGCATTCGGCCAAGCCGATGCTGGGCGCCAACGCGGTGATGGCGGCGGCCGACCTCGTGGCGGAGCTGAACCGCATCGCCGACCTGATGATCGCCCGGGGCGACGCCTCGGGGCGGTTCGATCCGCCCGCCACCACCGTGCATGTGGGCACCATGTCGGGGGGCACCGCGCGCAACATCCTGCCCAAGGTCTGCACCTTCCACTGGGAATTCCGCGGCCTGCCCGACCTCGACATGGCCGAGATCCCGGCCCTGTTCGCCGCCAAGGTGGAGACCACCCTGCGCGCGCGGCTGAACCGCTACGGCGATTACGGGCGCATCGAGACCCTGGAGGAGGTGGCGGTGCCGGGCCTCGCCCCCGAGCCGGGCTCCGAGGCCGAGCGCATCGCCCTGCGGGTGGCGGGGCGCAACCACACGATCTCGGTGCCCTATGCCACCGAGGCCGGGCGCTTCCAGGTGGCGGGCATCCCCACGGTGGTGTGCGGCCCCGGCTCCATCGACCAGGCCCACCAGCCCGACGAGTACATCACCCTGGCGGCCCTGGAGGCCGGAGAGGCCTTCATGCGCCGCCTGATCGCCGAGTGCACGAATCCATGACTGCTATCACTGCGCGCACCCGCGCCGTCGGAGGACCGGTCAAGCTCCGGCCCCTCGAGCGCGAAGACCTGATGTTCGTGCATCAGCTTAACAACAACGACAGCATCATGCGCTACTGGTTCGAGGAGGCCTACGAGTCCTTCGCCGAACTGGCGCAGCTCTACGAGCGCAACATCCACAACCAGACCGAGCGGCGCTTCATCATCGCCAATTCGG
>JAKONB010000428.1 GCA_022702195.1 Beijerinckiaceae bacterium
GCCTGTCCTCCGCCGTCACCGCCGACGTCGCCGCGCTGATCGACATCTACGAGAGCTACCCGCAGGACAAGGATTCCGACACGCTGAGCCGGATCGCCGGCGAACGGCTGAACCTCGACGTGGACATCCTCAAGGGCGCCAAGCTGCCCGCCGCCGGGCCAAGGCCGTTCTTCTCGATCCTCGACGAGGCCCTGTCGGACGAGATCCGCCGCCAGATCCGGCGGCCCTACTGGATCGACACGGTCGGGCGCTCCAGCCTCATCGAGATCCGGGTCGCGATCCCCGACGGGGTGATGCGGGTCACCGCCCGGCGGAGCATGGCCTACGCCTCGAACTCGCACATCTTCCTGCTCTGGATGAGCGGATCGTCCCTGGTTCTGCTGGGCGTCGCCATCCTGTTCCTGCGCAACCAGATCAAGCCGATCCTGCGGCTGGCGGCGGTGGCCGAAAGCTTCGGCAAGGGCCGCGAGATCGAGTTCCGGCCGCGCGGGGCGCGGGAGGTCCGGCAGGCCGGCCACGCCTTCATCGAGATGAAGCGCCGCATCGAGCGAGCGATGGAGCAACGCACCACGATGCTCAACGGCGTCAGCCACGACCTGCGCACCATCATCACCCGGTTCAAGCTGTCACTGGCCCTGGTGGACCAGACCCCGGAGGTGGAGGATCTCCAGCGCGACGTGGACGAGATGAGCCGGATGCTGGAAGCCTACCTCGCCTTCGCGCGGGGGGATTCCGGCGAGGCGGCGGTGCCCACCGACATGCGGGCGCTGCTGGAGGATCTGCGCAGCGACGTGGAGCGGCTCGGCGCCCATGTGGAGGCGGTGGAGCTGGAGGACCATCCCAGCGTGACCCTGCGGCCCGACGCCATGCGCCGTTGCCTGTTCAACCTCGCGGCCAATGCCGCGCGCTACGGCGACACCGTCGCCATCGTCGGGCGGCGGGAGGCGCGCTCGTTCTTCGTCTCCATCGACGACGACGGACCCGGCATCCCGGTCGAGCAGCGCGAGGAGGTGTTCAAGCCGTTCGTGCGCCTCGACGATGCCCGTCAGGATGCGGGTGGCTCGGGCCTCGGCCTCTCCATCGCCCGCGACATCGCGCGGGCGCATGGCGGCGATGTCAGCCTGCACGATTCCCCCCTCGGGGGCCTGCGCGCCACGGTCAGGATTCCGGCCTGACACCCCGCCGCGCACGGCCGGAAATGGCTCATAATCCTGAAGCGACAGGGGAATTTCGGACCCTGCCGGGGCGGAACCCGTCCGCGGATCGCGGTTTGTCGCAGCAGGACGATCGGTGCGCGGTGTCGCGACGCCGCGTCCGATCGGGCCGGTCGCGTGGCTGGCCCGGACGGAGACCACCGCTTTTCAGGGGATGACCATGCTGCGAACGACCGCCCCCGCCCGCCTCGCCCTCGGGCTGTTCCTGCTGGCCGGATCGGGCGCCGCCCAGGCGGCGGTGACCGGCACGGGCGGCGGCCCGGAAAGCGCCGTCAAGGCGCCCCACACCCGCTCGAGCGGCCAGACCGTTCCGTCGGGGGGCGCCGATCTCGACCTCGTCGATCCGACCGAGCGGACGGAGCGCCAGCGCCGGCTCGACCGGGTGCTGGACGGCATCTGCAGCGATTGCCGCTGAATCCGGCCGGGCGGACCCGGCGGCCGAGGGGCGCGGCAGAATTTTGCCGCGGGGGTGTCCTCACTTGCGCGCGGCGATGTTATGAGCGAAGCCGCATAAGATCATATCGGGCCGGGGGACCGGGTCCGAGACAGGGAATGCCGCCATGAATCCGCTCACCCCGCTCCTGATCGTCCTCCTGCTGCCGATCGCCGCCATCTGCGCGGTTCTCTACACCGATACCGGCGTCGAGCCCGCCCTGTTCTGGGCCGCGGTGAAGACCTTCGTCGCCCTCTTCGTGGTCGCCGGCGGCCTGTCCTACGGCGCCAGCCGCCTCGCCGCCCGCTCCGAGGGCTGAGGTTTCCGCTTCGGATGAGGCGTCGAAACGAAGAAGGCCCGGACCGCATGGTCCGGGCCTTCTTCGTCTGGACCCTACTCCGCCGCGACCCGCCTCGGATAGGCGGAGCGGTCGTTGGCCGAGGCGGCGGGCAGCGCGAAGGCGCCCTCCGTCGGCTCGTCCGTCTCGCCGATGAAGCGCCCGAACAGCCGCACGAACAGCCGCGACAGGTCGTCCACCAGCACGAAGATCGCCGGCACGAAGATCAGCGACAGGCCGGTGGAGACGATGAGCCCGCCGATCACCGCGATGGCCATCGGCGCGCGGAACTCGCCGCCGATGCCGAGCGCCATGGCGGAGGGCACCATGCCGGCCGCCATGGCGATGGTGGTCATCACGATGGGCCGCGCCCGCTTGCGGCCCGCGTCGATGATCGCCGTGGCGCGGTCGACGCCGGCCGCCATCTCCTCGATGGCGAAATCCACCAGCATGATCGCGTTCTTGGTCACCATGCCCATCAGCATCAGGATGCCGATGACCACCGGCATCGAGATCGGCTTGTTGAAGATCAGGAGGCCGAGGATCGCCCCGCCGATGGAGAGCGGCAGCGAGAACAGGATGGTGAGCGGCTGGAGGAAGTTGCCAAACAGCAGCACCAGCACCCCGAACACCATCATCAGGCCGGCGCCCATGGCCAGCGCGAAGCCCTCGAACACCTCGCCCATCACCTCCGCGTCGCCGGTCTGGCGGATGACCACCCCCGGCGGCAGGTTCTTCGCGGTGGGCAGCGCCAGCACCGATTCGATCAGCGAGCCCAGCGCGTCCGAGCCCTCCATGTCGGCTTCCAGCGCGACCCGGATGGCGCGGTCGTAGCGGTCGATCGCGGTCGGTCCGCGCCCGAGGCTGAGATCGG
>JAKONB010000434.1 GCA_022702195.1 Beijerinckiaceae bacterium
GACGAGGCGACCTCCGCCCTCGATTCCCAGGTCGAGGCGGCGATCCAGGACAGTCTCGACACCCTGATGCAGGGCAAGACCGTCCTGGCGATCGCGCACCGCCTCTCCACCATCGCGGCCCTCGACCGTCTCATCGTGATCGATGCCGGGCGGATCGTCGAGGAAGGCAGCCATGCCGAACTGATCCGCAGCGGCGGCCTCTATGCTCGCCTCTGGCAGCGGCAATCCGGCGGATTTCTTGGTGACGACCCCGCCTCGTTCGAGAATGCGGCCGAATAGACTTGGCATGGCGAGCGGAATGGCCCCTCGGCCGATCCGCACGTGCCATCCCGCACCCTGGAACGACCGGTCTCGGCGACTGCTTTTTGCATTGCAGCACAAAGCGTCATGCCCGATTCGACGCCACTCGCACCGATTCCGTGAGGTGGCCAAGAGCGTTGCATCGCTCTTCGAGCATTGAGTTTTTCGAGATGATGGTTTGGTCTGCCCGATAGTTGACCAATCGTTGCTCACCGCATGCGCAGATGACATGGGTGATCCACGCCCTGTCCCCTGACAGCGCGGACGGTTGGTGCTTAGCTCCGGTGGAACGGATTTGCTGCACCGCCACATGGCGAGGTGGCAGACCCGAGCAAGTCAAACCGGACCGAAAGCGTCATGTTCAAGTCAATCATCACCGAGCTCAAATCCACTTGGAAGCAGAGTGAGTCCGTTCGCCGCCTCGCCGATCTCACCGACCGCGAGCTCGACGACGTCGGAGCCGACCGCTTCGATGCCAAGCTGCTCGCCAAGGCCCGCCGCTACCGCGCCCGCGAACACGTCGCGTTCCATCAGGCCAGCGGCCTGTTCGCCCACCCGACGGCCTGATCGGTCGGGAGAGGACAGCGCCGATCGCCACCGGCGCTCTGATTCCCGGTACGTAGACGACGCGACTTGTTAGCCGCGACAACGACTTGCGGCAGGCGGCGATCCTTCCGAAACCCCGAGCCGGTGCCTTGACGGATCATCGCCGGAGGGGCAGCCAGAGCCCGCGACGTGAAGCGGTGGCTGCCCCGGCGTTCCGGTGGCGGGGAGGCGGGCTCGATGCGAATTACCATGGTTGGGTCCGGCTATGTCGGCCTCGTCTCCGGCGCCTGTTTCGCCGATTTCGGGCATCAGGTGGTGTGCGTCGACAAGGATGCCGGCAAGATCGCCCTGTTGCATGCGGGGCGGATGCCGATCTACGAGCCGGGCCTCGACGCCCTGGTGGCGGAGAACGTGCGCCAGGATCGCCTGAGCTTCACCACGGAGTTCGGCTCCGCCGTGGTCCAGGCCGAGGCGGTGTTCATCGCGGTGGGGACGCCTTCGCGGCGCGGCGACGGTTTCGCCGATCTCTCCTTCGTCTACGCCGCCGCCCGCGAGATCGCCGCGGCGATGACCGGCTTCACCGTGATCGTGACGAAATCCACGGTGCCGGTGGGGACGGGGGACGAGGTCGAGCGGATCATCCGGGAGGTCCGGCCCGACGCGGACTTCGCCGTGGTCTCGAACCCGGAATTCCTGCGCGAGGGGGCCGCGATCTCGGACTTCAAGCGTCCGGACCGGATCGTCATCGGCGCCGAGGATGCCCGCGCCGTCGCGGTGATGAACGAGATCTACCGGCCGCTCTACCTCAACCAGGCGCCGATTCTGGTGACTGGCCGGCGCACCGCCGAGCTGACCAAATACGCCGCCAACGCCTTCCTCGCCACGAAGATCACCTTCATCAACGAGATCGCCGACCTGTGCGAGCAGGTGGGGGCCAACGTCCAGGAGGTCGCCCGCGGCATCGGCCTCGACAATCGCATCGGCGGAAAGTTCCTCCACGCCGGGCCGGGCTATGGCGGGTCCTGCTTCCCCAAGGACACCTTGGCGCTGGTCAAGACCGCACAGGATTCCGGCACGCCGGTCCGCCTCGTCGAAACGGTGGTGGCGGTCAACGACCAGCGCAAGCGCGCCATGGCCCGCAAGGTCATCGCCGCCTGCGGCGGCTCCGTGCGCGGCAAGACCATCGCGATCCTGGGGCTGACGTTCAAGCCGAACACCGACGACATGCGCGATGCCCCCTCCCTGTCGATCATCGCCGGATTGCGGGATGGCGGCGCGCGCGTCGTCGCCTACGACCCCGAGGGCATGGAGGCGGCGCGCGCCCTGATGCCCGACATCACCTACGCCACCGATCCCTATGGCTGCGCCGAGGGGGCGGATGCCCTCGTGATCGTCACCGAGTGGAATGCCTTCCGCGCCCTCGACTGGGCCACCCTGGCCGAAACCATGGCGGCCCGCGTGGTGGTCGACCTGCGCAACGTCTACCGCGTCGACGACATGACCCGGCGCGGCTTCACCTATACGGGCATCGGCCAGTCCGGCGTTCAGCCGAACACCTGATCGGCGGCCGCCTACAGGATGCGGCGGTCGAGACGCAGGATGCGGCAGGCCGACCCGGCCTCCGCCTGCGGGGCGTTCGGGGGACGGATCAGCAGGGCCTCGGCCTGGCCCAGCACAGAGAGCATCGAGGAATCCTGGCGGTCCTCTGGATAGGCCACCGGCGGGCGGTCCGGGGCGGTCTCGATCCGCGCGCGCAGGTAATCCTGCCGGCCGTCATTGGCCGGGAGGGCGTGGCCCAGGATGGCCGGCTCGCTCCGGTCGGCGCCCGCCGCCGGATCGCCCAGCAGGGCGCGGATCGCCGGCACCACGAAGAGCAGCCCGCAGACGATGGACGAGACCGGATTGCCCGGCAGGCCGATCACCGCCATCGCGCCGAGATGTCCATGCATCAGCGGCTTGCCGGGGCGCAGGGCCACGCGCCAGAAGCCGAGTTCGAGCCCACGGCCGTGCAGCGCCGCTTGCACGAGGTCGTGGTCGCCCACCGAGGCCCCCCCGAGGGTGACGAGCAGGTCGGCCCGAGCCGCGACGGCGCGGTCGAGCGCCGCGTCGAGGGCGTCCATGGTGTCGCCCGCAATGCCGAGATAGATCGG
>JAKONB010000448.1 GCA_022702195.1 Beijerinckiaceae bacterium
CGGCGCTCGCGGTGATCCGGATCAGCGGCCCCGCGGCAGGCGCGCTCCTCGCCGCCCTGGCAGGCCCCCTCCCC
This sequence comes from Beijerinckiaceae bacterium, assembly GCA_022702195.1. Taxonomy (GTDB): domain Bacteria; phylum Pseudomonadota; class Alphaproteobacteria; order Rhizobiales; family Beijerinckiaceae; genus Methylobacterium. The sequence continues at coordinate 75 of JAKONB010000448.1, forward strand.
GCCCCCCGGCGTTTGTCGCTGCGCGCCCTCCGGGCGCCCGGTGGCGACGATCCCCTCGATCGGGCGCTGGTCGCCTGGCTCCCCGGCCCCGCCACCTTCACCGGCGAGGATATGGCGGAACTCCACCTCCATGGAGGTCTGGCCGTGCGCAGCGCCGTCCTGCGGGTGCTGGCGGCTTTCCCGGGCTGCGCGGCGGCCGCCCCGGGGGATTTCACCCGGCGCGCCTTCCTGAATGGCCGGATGGACCTCACTGAGGCGGAGGGCATTGCCGACCTGATCGACGCCGAGACCGAAGCGCAGCGCAGGCAGGCCCTGCGCCAGCTCGACGGGGTACTCGGGCGACGGGTCGCGGATTGGAGGACCCGCCTGATTGATCTCCTGGCCGGGGTCGAGGCCGCCCTCGATTTCTCCGACGAGGGCGATGTCGATGACGAGGCGCTGGATGCCGCCCTGCTCGGCAAGGTCTGGACGCTGCGCGAAGAGATCGCCGCCACCCTGGCCGACGGCCGACGCGGCGAGCGCCTGCGGGAGGGTTTCACCGTGGTCCTGGCGGGCGCGCCCAATGCGGGCAAGTCCACGCTTCTGAACGCCCTGAGCCGGCGCGACGCCGCCATCGTCTCCGACATTCCCGGCACCACCCGCGACGTCATCGAGGTCCGGTGCGATCTCGATGGCTTGCCGATCATCCTCGTGGACACCGCCGGACTGCGCGAGGCCACCGATGCGATCGAGGCGGAAGGGATCCGCCGAACACGGCATCGCATGGCGCAGGCCGATCTCGTCCTGCTGCTCCACCCCGCCGATGCGGCGGTCCCGTCCGTCGATCCCGACATCACCGCGCCAGATCATCTCCGGGTGCTCACCAAGTGTGACCTCGGCGCGACACCGCCCGACGGTGCGCTCGCCATCTCGGCGCTCACCGGCGCCGGTTTGGACTCGCTCCTCGATGCGATCGCCGCCCGAGCCGCCGCCGTGACCGGCGGTGATGCCCTGGTGACGCGGGAGCGGCATCGCATCGGCCTGACCCGGTGCCGGGAGCATCTCGACCGGGTTCTGGCGGGAGCCCCCCTGCCGGAATTGGTGGCGGAGGATCTGCGTCTCGCCGTTCGGGCCTTGGGGGAAGTGGCCGGGCGGGTCGGCGTGGAGGATGTCCTGGACCGGCTGTTCTCGGGGTTCTGCATCGGCAAATGAGCTCGAATATATCGAGACCGACAGGTGAGGCCGCCGCGCCTCGTTCCACGTGAAAACCCGGATCGGACCCGCTATCGCGTTGCACTCGTGCCTGCGCCCGCGTAATCCAACACCATGCCTCTCGCAGATTCTTCCTACGACGTCGTTGTCGTCGGCGGCGGCCATGCCGGCGTCGAGGCGGCGGCGGCCTCGGCCCGCATGGGTGCCCGCACGGCCCTCGTCACCCATCGCGCCGCGACCATCGGCGCCATGTCCTGCAACCCCGCCATCGGTGGCCTCGGGAAGGGCCACCTCGTGCGCGAGGTCGATGCCCTGGATGGATTGATGGGCCGCGTCGCCGACGCCGCAGGCATCCAGTTCCGCCTGCTCAACCGGCGCAAAGGTCCAGCCGTACGTGGCCCCCGCACCCAGGCCGACCGCAAGCTCTACGCCCGCGCCATGCAGGAGGCTGTCGCCGAGACCGCCAACCTCATGGTGATCAAGGGAGAGGCCGCCGACCTCACGGTACGAGATGGCTCCGTCTCGGGGGTGCTGCTCGGCGATGGCCGCGTGCTCCCCTGCGCCGCCGTGGTCATCACCACCGGGACCTTCCTGCGCGGCCTCATCCATATCGGCGAGATTCAAGTTCCGGCCGGTCGCATCGGCGAGGCGCCGTCCGTGGGTCTGGCTCAGACCCTCGACCGATACGGCTTCGCCCTCGGCCGCCTCAAAACCGGAACCCCGGCCCGCCTGGACGGGCGAACCATCGACTGGTCGGGCCTGGAGATGCAATCGGCCGATGACGCGCCGGTGCCGTTCTCGACCCTCACCGAGCAGATCACCAACCCGCAGATCCAATGCGGTGTCACCCGCACCACCCGTGCCGTGCACGACCTGATCCGGGCCAATCTCCATCGCTCGCCGATGTATTCCGGCGGCATCGCCAGCCGCGGGCCGCGCTACTGCCCCTCCATCGAGGACAAGGTGGTGCGTTTCGGCGACCGCGAGGGACACCAGATCTTCTTGGAGCCCGAGGGGCTCGACGATCCGACCATCTACCCCAACGGCATCTCCACCGCCCTGCCGGAAGAGGTGCAGCGCCAGGTGATCGCCCTGATCCCTGGCCTCGAAGGGGCAACGATCCTGCGGCCGGGCTATGCCATCGAATACGATTACGTCGATCCGCGCGAACTCGACGCCACCCTTCAGGCCAAGCGCCTGCCGGGCCTGTTCCTGGCCGGTCAGATCAACGGCACCACCGGTTACGAGGAGGCGGCGGGGCAGGGGCTCGTCGCCGGCATCAACGCTGCGCGCCGGGCAGGGGGCTCGGCCCTCGCCGTGTTCGACCGGGCGGAATCGTATCTTGGGGTGATGATCGATGATCTCGTGACCCACGGGGTCAGCGAGCCCTACCGGATGTTCACCTCACGCTCCGAATATCGCTTGTCCCTGCGCGTCGACAATGCCGATGAGCGCCTTACCCCGCGTGGGGTTGCTTTGGGCTGCGTCGGCGCAAGTCGGGCCGATCATTTCGCTGCCTCGCAGGCGGCATTGCAGGCCGCCCGTGCCCAGCTCGATGGGCTCAGCCTCACGCCCAATCAGGCCCGTTCCCACGGCATCGACCTCAATCAGGACGGCATCCGCCGCAGCGCCTTCCAGCTTCTGTCTTATCCGGACATCGACTGGGCGCGCCTGACGCGGGTCTGGCCGGACCTCGCCGGCATATCGCCCCGTGTGGCCGACCGCCTCCACACCGACGCCACCTACGCGGTCTATCTCGACCGGCAGCAGGCTGACATCACCGCCTTCCGCCGCGATGAGGCGATCACCCTCCCCGCGCGGCTGGATTACGCGGCGATCCCCGGCCTCTCCAACGAGATGCGGACGAAGCTGGAGAGCGTCCGGCCCGGCACCCTGGGGCAGGCCGCCCGCATCGAGGGTGTGACCCCAGCCGCGCTCACTTTGCTGGCCGCCCATGCCCGGCGCGGCGACCGGACGGCCTCCCATGTCGGATAGGGCAGCCCGGCAGGCACTTCTGGCGGGGGCCGACGTTTCACGTGAAACGGGCGAGAAGCTCGACCTTTACGTGGAGCAGTTGCGCCGCTGGCAGAGCGTCAAGAACCTCGTCGGCCCCGCCACTCTCGGTGAGGTCTGGACCCGCCACATTGCCGATGCGCTGCAATTGCGTGCCCTCGCCCCCGAAGCGACGCGCTGGCTCGATCTCGGTTCGGGGGCCGGGATTCCCGGTCTGATCCTCGCCATCGCGGGCCGGGAGCGGCCCGGTTTCCAGGTCGACCTGATCGAGAGCAACGCGCGCAAATGCGCTTTCCTGTTGGAGACCGCGCGTCTCACCGGCGCGCCCGCCCGCATTCATACCGCCCGCATCGAGGATGCCATCGACGCCCATCGGGGGGTCGAGGTCGTCTGTGCCCGGGCGCTCGCCCCCCTCGACCAGCTCCTCGCCTGGACCAAGCCTTTGTTGAAAACCGGCACCGTCGGCCTTTTTCCCTACGGGCGTGACGTCCAATCCGAATTGACCGAG
>JAKONB010000462.1 GCA_022702195.1 Beijerinckiaceae bacterium
CTCGCGGAAGCGATGCCAGAACCCGGCGGCCACCAGGGCGAGCAGGCCACTCGTGGCGGCGAGCTGCGCGAACCGGTCCGGATCGAGCCCGAGGATGGGCTGCGTCCCGCCGGAGAGGAACAGGAGCCCCAGAACGCCCGCGAAGCCGAGGAGAACGAGGGCGGTCACGGCGTCGGCGCGGGGCGGTTCGGATAGGCGCTGCGCAGACGCTCCGGCAAGGCCGCCATCACGATCCGGCGCTGGGGTTCCGACATCGCGCCCCACAGGGCGATCTCGTCCCGCGTGCGGCCACATCCCTCGCACAGGCCGGTCACGGCATCGAGGATGCAGACCTTGGTGCAGGGGCTCGAGGCTCGGGGGGCGGGAATCGCGCGCGGGGCAATGAGGCTCATGGGTCGGTCCATGCCAGTCCGATGCCGCGTCGATCAAGTCCGCCCGCCGTCGCGGGCGGGGGCATTCCGTCGTGCGCCGTGCGAGGGGGCCGCAAGGCGAGGCCCCCACCGCGCGTCAGGCATAAGCGGCCAACTTGGCATGGGCGCGCGTGGCGAGGGCCTGGATCAGGCCGGCCAGATCGAGGGACTTCACCGGATGATAGAATCCATATCCGTCGACCATGACCGGGCTGATGTAATTGAAGTTCTGCCATCTGCACATATCGCGACGGAATATCGTCGTGCTCAGCGCATTGATGGATTCGACGGTCATGGCGTTGACCTTGGCGATCGTCGTCATGGTCACCTCGTAATGGCCGGCCCACCCGTTCCTGTAGCTCCAGTCGAGCGTCGCCAGGAGATCGGCGGAGAGGCGCGCAAGCGGCATGAAGCCCATCAGCACCTGGTCCTCGGTGACCACATCCGCGCTTCGTCCGTCGCGGAGCGCGCCGACTTTCAGGGTGCTCCAATGCGGCCAGTCCGGATACATCGGAATGGTCGTGACCTGCGTGCAGAGCACATCCGCATCCGAGAACGTATTCAAATTGTGCAATTTGCCGAAACCGGACGGCGAATAGACATCGTATTCGCAAATCCAATAATACCGATATCCGGGGAACTTGCGCCAAAATGCGAGAACGTTGAGGTCGGAATTGCCCGGGACGATTTTCAGGCTTGCTGATTTTTCTCCGTAGATCGGTAAGAAAATCTCGTCACGCGACGCGCAGACGATATGGTTGTTGTCGGGGTCTGGATTGTCGCACTCCGACAAGAACAAATAGACATCGTAGAACTGGCCGAGGTCGGATTTTATCTGAGCGTACCGTTCGTCGGTGATCTGATTGTAGGCGTAGCTGAAAAGGACGACGCAGGTCGTTCCATCCCGTTGAGATGGCCGTGGCTCGTTCTCGGAGACGGACGGAAGCTTCATCAGGTCCATGCGACTCGGCTCTCCCGGCAGGACGTCTCGATCGCTCCGTTTTGCGCGTGATGCGGGGGAAATCAACCTCTGGCCCCGGTTGCGAGAGGCCGGCCGCGGAGGGCGGAGTCCCGGCCTCTGGAGAGGATGGCCGCGAGTCCCGGTGAAGAACCGCCCGACGCCACCCCGTCCGCGAGGCGATCGCCGGGCGGACCGCCGCGGTCCGTCGACCAACGGTCCCGCGATCGCGGTCCGGTGGTCTCAGGCAGGGATCGCCGCCACGAGGCCGAGCAGGGCGACGATCTCCGCCGCCTGCTGGCAGGCGCCGATCACGTCGCCGGTCTGGCCGCCGATCTTCGCACGAGCCAGGGCGGTCATCGCCAGGGCGCCGGCGGCGGCCAGGCCGATCATCAGCAGGGCGCCCGCGGCCGGCAATCCGGCGGCGATCCCGCCGAGCGTCAGCAGCAGGGCGAGGGCGGTGGCGAGGAGAAGCGCGTCGCGGCCCGGCCGGCCGACGGCGGCACCGGCCCCGTCGGCGCGGGCGGGGGGAAGCAGGACCATCGGCGCCAGGGCGGCGGTGCGCGACAGGATCGCGGCCAGGATCAGGGCCAGGGCCGCGTCGGCCCCCACCCGGTCGAGGAGGGTGGCGAGGGCGCCCATGCGCAGGGCCAGGGACAGGACCAGCGCGACCCCCCCATAGGCGCCGATCCGGCTGTCGCGCATGATCTCGAGGCGGCGGGTCAGCGTCGCCCCACCGCCGAACCCGTCGGCGACATCCGCCAGCCCATCCTCGTGCAGGGCGCCGGTGATCAGGATTCCCACGGCGATGGCCAGGGTCGCGGCGAGGAACGGCCCCAGCCCGAGGCGCCAGCCGGCCAGCAGCGTCACGGCCCCCGGCAGGGCGAGCACCAGCCCGGCCACCGGCAGCATGCGCGGCACCCGCCGGAAATCCGGGATGGCGTGCGGATCGCCCTCGCCGGGCAGTCGCGGCACCGGCAGGCGCGAGTAGAAGCGCAGGCAAGCGGCGAGATCGTAGCTGAGGGCCGCCCCCGGATAGACCGGCTGGGAACCGGTACGCCCGCCGCGCTCCATGCCAAAGCCCCGCCTTCACCGCCCTTGCCCCGCCCGTTATAGCTCGGGCGACCGGCGGCCCGCCATCCTGGCGCGGCGCGGCCCACGGAATTTGCCCGATGACCGAAACCCAGCCGGCCGGAGACGGCCCCTTCGCCGATATCCGCCGCCTCGTCGCCGAGCTTCCGGGGCCGGACCGCGCCGCGATGGCGATGGTGGCCGAGCGCGACGCGACGCTGACCAAGCCCGCCGGGGCGCTGGGGCGACTCGTACATCTGGTGAGCTGGCTCGCCGCCTGGCAGGGCAAGGGGCAGCCGACCCTGGACCGGCCCCTCGTCTGCGTCTTCGCCGGGAGCCACGGGGTCACGGCGCGGGGCGTCTCGGCCTTCCCGGACGCGGTCAACCGCCAGATGCTCGACAATTTCGCCGCCGGGGGCGGGGCGATCAACCAGATCTGCGCCGCTTACGGGCTCGGCTTCAAGGTGTTCGACCTCGCCATCGACCTGCCCACCGGCGACATCTGCATCGGCCCGGCCTTCGACGAGAAGGCCTGCGTCGCCACCATGGCGTTCGGGATGGAGGCGGTGGCCGCCGGCACCGATTGCGTGGCGCTGGGCGAGATGGGCATCGGCAACACCACCATCGCGGCGGCGATCTACGCCGCCCTCTACGGCGGCGAGCCGGCGCATTGGGTGGGGCGCGGCACCGGGGTGGACGCGCCGGGCCTCGCCCGCAAGGTCGCGGCGGTGGAGGCGGCGCTCGCGGTCCATGCCGGCCATCTCGACGATCCGCTGGAGATCCTCGCCCGGCTCGGGGGGCGTGAGATCGCGGCGATCGCCGGGGCGATCCTGGCCGCCCGGCTGCAGCGGGTGCCGGTGGTGCTCGACGGCTACGTCGCCACTGCGGCGGCGGCGATCCTGCACGCCCTCGACCCGGCGCTCCTCGACCATTGCCTCGCCGGCCACGTCTCGGCCGAGGGCGCCCATGCCGATGTGCTCGAACGCCTCGGTCTGGTGCCGCTGCTCGCCCTCGGCATGCGCCTCGGGGAGGCGTCGGGGGCGGCCCTGGCGCTGGGCCTGCTCAAGGGCGCGCTCGCCTGCCACCGCGACATGGCGACCTTCGCGCAGGCCGGGGTGGCGGGGCGGTCCGAGGGCTGACCGGCGTCAGGCGGCCCGCGCGGTGGCGCCACCGCGTTTGGTCTGGGCCGCGGGCGCGACGGCCTCGCCCGGCAGGTCGATGGCCGGGAGCGTGTCCATCACCCGGCTCGCCGGGAAGGTCACGATGACCTCAGTGCCCTCGCGGGGCTTCGACTTGAGCAGGAAGTTGCCGCCGTGGAGGTCCACGAGGCCCTTCACGATCGGCAGGCCGAGGCCCGAGCCCTGCTCGGCGGTCTTGATCGCCAGGGAGCCGCGACCGAACGAGGACATCACCGTGCCGAGTTCGTCCTCCGGGATGCCGGCCCGCTATCCTTGACGCTGAGATACTGGCCGCCCGACGAGGTCCAGCCGACCTTGATGGTGATCTCGCCGCCGGGCGGCGTGAACTTCACGGCGTTGGACAGGAGGTTGAGGGCGATCTGGCGCAGGGCCCGCTCGTCGGCCCAGAGGCGCGGCAGGCTGTCGTCCACGAAGGCGTGCAACGTCTGGCTCTTGCTGCGCGCGCGCAGGGCGATCATGTGGCGGCACTCGTCCACCGCGTAGCCGAGCTGGATCGCCTCTTCGTTGAGTTCGTAGCGGCCAGCCTCGATCCGCGACAGGTCGAGAATCTCGTTGATCAGGTTGAGGAGGTGCAGGCCGCTGTCGTGGATGTCGGCGGCGTATTCCTTGTAGGACGGCGCCACATGGGCGCCGAACACCTCGTTCTTCATCACCTCCGAGAAGCCCAGGATGGCGTTGAGCGGGGTCCGCAATTCGTGGCTCATGGTGGCGAGGAAGCGCGACTTGGCGAGGTTCGCCTCCTCGGCCCGTCGCCGCGCCTCGTCGGAATTGGCCTTGGCCTGCTCGAGCTCGCCGAAGATCGCGTCCTTCTCGGCCTGGGATTGCAGGGCTTCCACGGTGGAGGCGTAGACCCGCCGGGCGAGGCCCATGAAGAAGAACTGTCCGCCCACCACCATGGACACGAGCATGAGCGTGTCCAGGTCGTGGGAGACGAGGAGCAGGGACAAGGCCGCCGCCATGAGCGGCAGCAGGGCGGCGAGGGCCGCCGCCGGCAGGGTGGCGGCCAGCATCGTCGCCACCGCCGCCACGATGACGAGGCCGAACAGCACGAAGGTCCGGGCATCCGCGGCGCCGATCGGGATCATCAGCCCCCAGACGATGCTCTGGAGCACCTCGGCGGCCATGAAGGTGCGGCGCCATCCCCGCACCGAGGCATCCGCCGAGGGCTGCCGCAGGAAGCGCCGGGTGAGCAGCTTGGACAGGGCGGAGGCCACGAGCAGGCAGGTCGCCCAGGCCGCCGCGATGGGCAGCGGCACCCAGATGGCGGCGATGCCGGCCACCGCGAGGCCGAGCAGCGCCATCGGGATGAACGCCCCGTCGCGGTACTGGGCGTAGATGCGGATCAGCTCGTAGTCGAAGGCGCGTTCGAGACCGCTGGTCGAGGTCAGCCGCTCGCGCGCCGATCGCATGTCGCGTGCGACCGCCCGGCGGCGCGCCACCTCCTGCGAGGAAGGCCCCCGCCCGCGCTGAATCATCTCCACAGTCAGATCGGGCATCACCGTCTTGAGAATACGCGAAGGGGTGTCGCGGTGGTGGACGAGGCCGCGAACGTGTCGGAACACGACGCCCCGGAGATTGCCGAGAGAGAGGTTAAGAACCGCCTTTCGGATTCGCGCGAATGCGGCGAACCCTGGCAAGGGTCACAGCCTTGTCGCGGGTCATCCCGGTCCCCGCCCGAACAGGTGCGCTTTCGCACGCGTGTTGGGGGCCGGACGGGCTTAGCCTTGTTCTAAATCGAGATTCAGGAGGCCGGGATGCAGAAGCTGACCGTCGACGGCGTGACACACGAGGTCGAGGCCGATCCCGACGTGCCCCTGCTCTGGGTCCTGCGCGACCGGCTCGACATGACCGGAACGAAATACGGTTGCGGCATTGCCCAGTGCGGCGCCTGCACGGTCCATCTCGACGGGCAGCCGGTGCGCTCCTGCCAGACCCGCCTCGGCGATATCGGGACGGCGCAGGTCACCACCATCGCGGGCGTTTCGGGTCCGGTCGCCGAAGCGGTGCGCACCGCCTGGCGCAGCCTCGACGTGGTCCAGTGCGGCTATTGCCAGTCGGGGCAGATGATGTCGGCGATCGGCCTCCTGTCCGGTACGCCCAAGCCCACCGATGCGGATATCGACGGTGCCATGGACGGCAATGTCTGTCGCTGCGGCACCTATCAGCGCATCCGGGCGGCGATCCACGAGGCGTCCCGCATCCTCGCCTGAACGACCCGCCGCGCCGTCTCGCCTGTCAGTCCGCCGCACGCCGAATGGAGCCCGCCATGCTGAAGGTCGCCCGGAATCCGGATCCCGTTCCCTCCCGCCGCGCCTTCCTCGGGGGAGCGGCCGTCGCCTCGGGCGCCCTGGTGATCGGCTTCACCCTGGCGCCCGCGCGGCAGGCGCGCGCCGCCGCCGGCGGCCCGGACCTCGCCGCCATGCCGGCCCAGCCCAACGCCTTCGTGCGGATCGCCGCCGACGACACCGTGACGGTGGTGATCAAGCACCTCGACATGGGCCAGGGCAACACCACGGGCCTGGCCACCATCCTGGCCGACGAACTCGACGCCGACTGGTCCACGGTGCGGACCAGCTTCGCCCCGGCCGATGCCGCGCTCTACAACAATTTCGCCTTCGGACCCGTCCAGGGCACGGGCGGCTCCACCGCCATCGCCAATTCCTGGTACCAGCTGCGCAAGGCGGGGGCCGCCGCCCGCGCCATGCTGGTGGCCGCCGCCGCCGAGCGCTGGACAGTGCCGGCCGCCGAGATCACCGTGGAGACCGGCACCCTGCGCCATGCCGCCTCGAACCGTCAGGGCCGGTTCGGCGCCTTCGCCGAGGCCGCCGCCGCCCAGCCGGTGCCGGCGGAGCCGAAGCTGAAGGATCCGAGCCAGTGGCGGCTGATCGGCGCCAAGGTCGGACGCCTCGATTCACTGTCCAAGACCGACGGCAGCGCCCTCTATTCTCTCGACATCCGCCGCCCCGGCCAGGTGACGGCCGTGGTCGCCCATGCGCCGCGCTTCGGCGGGGTGGTGAAGCAGGTGGACGACCGGGCCGCCCGCGCCGTGACAGGCGTGCTCGACGTGGTGACGATCCCCACCGGCGTGGCGGTGATCGCCCGCGACACCTGGTCGGCGATGAAGGGCCGCGAGGCCCTCACCGTGACCTGGGACGACCGGGCCGCCGAGACCCGCTCGTCCGACGCCCTCATGGCCGAGTATCGCGAGCGGGTGAAGACCCCCGGCCTCGTCGCCGCGCAGCGGGGCGATGCCGCCGGGGCCATCGCCGGTTCGGCCCAGGTGCTGGAGGCCGAATTCACCTTCCCGTACCTCGCCCACGCGGCGATGGAGCCGCTCAACGCCACCATCGAGCGCGCCGCGGACGGGACCTACGACGTGTTCGCCGGCTGTCAGCTCCAGACCATCGAGCAGGCCGTGGTGGCCGCCACCCTCGGGGTGACCACCGACAAGGTCCGCCTGCATACCCAATGGGCCGGCGGTTCGTTCGGCCGGCGCGCCACGCCCAGCGCCGATTATTTCGCCGAGACCGCCGCCATCGTGAAGGCCACCGGCGGCAAGGCGCCGGTCCATCTGGTCTGGACCCGCGAGGACGACATGGCCGGCGGGTTCTACCGGCCGATGGTGGTGCACCGGATGCGGGCGGGCCTCGACGCCAAGGGGGCGATCACCGGCTGGGAGCACCGGGTGGTCGGCAAGTCGATCATGATCGGCACCGCCTTCGAGACCATGCTGGTGAAGGACGGCGTCGACGCCACCAGTGTTGAGGGCGCCTCCGACACGCCCTACGCCCTGCCGGCCTACCGCTTCGAGGTCCACAACACCCGCGAGGGGGTGCCGGTCCTGTGGTGGCGCTCGGTGGGCCATACCCACACCGCCCAGGCGATGGAGGTGTTCATCGACGAATTGGCCCATGCGGCCAAGGTCGATCCGGTGGCCTACCGCCTCGGTCTGTTGAAAGCGGCCCCACGCCTGTCGGCCACCCTGACCCTCGCCGCCGAGAAGGCCGGCTGGGGCGGGAACGCCTCCGAGAAGGGCCGTGGCGTCGGGGTCGCGGCCCACGAATCCTTCGGCTCCTACGTCGCCATGGTGGCCGACGTGACGGCGAAGGACGGCAAGGTGAAGGTGAACCGCATCGTCGCGGCGGTGGATGTCGGGATCGCGGTGAACCCCGACATCATCCGCGCCCAGGTGGAGGGCGCGGTGGGCTTCGCCCTCTCCTCGGTCCTGCGCAACCGCATCACCCTCAAGGACGGCGTGGTGCAGGAGAAGAACTTCGACGCCTACGAGCCGACCCGGATGAGCGAGATGCCGGTGGTGGAGGTGCATATCGTGCCCTCCGGTGCGGCGCCCACCGGCATCGGCGAGCCCGGCGTTCCGGTCCTCGCCCCGGCGATCTCCAACGCCGTCTTCGCCGCTACCGGCCAGCGCCTCCGCTCGCTGCCCCTCGACCTCAGCGGATTGAAGGGCGCGTGACCGTGGTGATTTCACGTGAAATAATTCGGTAACCATCCGGGGCCGAATCGGCGCGACGGATCGCCCATCGGGCATCCGCCGCGCCGCTCATCAGCCCTTGAGGAATGCCAGGATATCGCCGGTCAGCCGCTCCGCATGGGTGAACGGCAGCGCATGCGAGCCGCCCTCGTATTCGATCAGCCGCGCCTGCGGGATCGCCGCCGCGGCGGCCCGGCCCGATACGTCGATCGGCACCGTCTGATCGGCATCGCCGTGGATGATCAGGGTCGGCACGGTGAAACCCGCCATGTCGGGGCGGAAATCCGTGGCGGCGAAGGCGCGCACGCACTCCACCGTGGCCCGGGGCGAGGCCCGCATGGCGAGATGGCCGGTCCATTCCATCAGGTCGGTGGAGGCGGGCGAGGAGAAGAGTCCGGCCCCGAAGAAGGTCTTCGAGAAATTCGCCAGGAAATGCGGCCGGTCGGCCTTCAGGCCGTCGATCATCTGCTCGAACACGCCGGCATCGACCCCGTCGGGATGGTCCGGGGTTTTCAGCATCATCGGCGTCACCGCCGAGACGAGGACGGCCCGGGCGATCCGGTCCGACCCGTGGCGGGCGAGGTAACGGGCGACCTCGCCGCCGCCCATGGAGAACCCCACCAGGGTCACTTCCCGGAGGTCGAGACCCTCGAGCAGGGCCTTCAGGTCGTCCGCGAAGGTGTCGTAATCGTAGCTCGTCCAGGGCTGATCCGAACGGCCGAAACCACGCCGGTCGTAAGCGATGGTCCGGTGGCCCGCCTCGGTGACCGCCGGCATCTGGTATTCCCACATATCGGCGTCGAGGGGCCAGCCATGGATGAACACCACCGGGCTGCCGCTGCCCCAATCCTTGTAGAAGAGCTGCGTGCCGTCCTGGGTCGCGATGAAGGGCATGGAAATCTCCGTGCATGCGGCGCATCGGCACCGTCCGCTGACCTAAAGTCGCAACGGCCTCCGCGTTCCCGTCCGACCCCTCGCCGGAGCCGGACGGGGGCCTATCTGGGCTGCTGCATGCCTTCCGAGATCACCCGCATCCCCGCCCGCCAGACCGACGAGACGCCGTTCGACGTGACCGCGGCGGCCCTGCGCGCCTGCCGGATTTGCCGCGACGCGCCGGTCTACGGTGCGCCGCTGCCGCAGGAGCCGCGCCCGATCATTCAGGGGCTGGCGAGTGCGCGCCTCTGCATCGCCAGCCAGGCGCCGGGCAACCGGGCCGACAGGAGCGGCGTGCCGTTCATGGACCCGTCCGGCATCCGCCTGCGTGACTGGCTCGGCCTCGACGAAGTCGCGTTCTACGATGCATCGCGTCTCGCGATCATTCCGATGGGGGCGTGCTTTCCCGGCTACGATGCCAAGGGGGGCGACAAGCCGCCCCGCCGCGAATGCGCCGAGCGTTGGCGCGAGGCCCTGTTCGCCGGGTTGCCGGCGCTCGACCTCATTCTGGTGATCGGCCAATACGCCCAGGCTTGGCATCTCGGCCGCGCCGAGGGTGGCCTTACCGGAACCGTCCGCCGCTGGCGGGAGATCCTGGCCGAGCCGCAGCAACCGCGAATCCTGCCGCTGCCGCACCCGTCCTGGCGCAACAGCGGCTGGCTCAAGGCCAATCCATGGTTCGAGACCGACCTGCTC
>JAKONB010000608.1 GCA_022702195.1 Beijerinckiaceae bacterium
GATCACGAGTCTTCTTTGTCAGATGGAGCGAAACCGCAGCCATCCGGATTGTTTTTCATCGATTTTATTGGATCTCACATTAAAAATGAGAGGGAGAATTTTGACTCGAAATCATTTGAATTAAAGATTGGAAAATCCAATTACTTTGCCGCGCTGACGCTAATCAGTGATGAGCTATTAAATTTTTGTAGAATAGATGCTCCCAGAATATTCCGGTGGCTGCCCAACGTGACCGCAGCTTCGATTTCGAGCAATCCTCGCCTCAAATATTTTTTTGAATCAGCCGACCTGTTTGGTAAAATAAGAATTCTTGAGTTGATGCATGCGAGTGGCGCAGCCAATCACACACTCGATCTAGTCACAAGCCTATCATCTGGCATGGAACAATCCCAGTTATCGCAGATCACGGCGATTGTCCAAGCTCAACGTGAATTACGCTTCGAGGATGGGCGTCACCTCGTTGAGCGATTCGCTCACACGCAATCTAGCGACACGCATCTGATTGAAGTGGCGAGATTGGCTACCTATGACTTTCTTGATTTTGATCTGGCGCGCCTGCTGATCTCGCGCCTGAGTTGCGGGGCATATACGGACATCGTACAGCAACTCATGAGATACATGGACGATATTCAGCGTCGGGACATTGGATACAATGGCGATGCTTTTGGTTTTTCAAGAAACTTAAGCTTGATTGACAACCTTTCATTGCTCCGCATGAACTGGCACGAGAGAATAGACAACAATTCTGTTGTGAAAATGGTAAGCGCTTTAAGCGGATTGCCAAACTGGCATGTAAAAAGGGCAATAGTCAGTACTATCAAAAAAGCTATTGATACGGGAATCGTTTCAGATCCCTCCGTCATCTTGGCTATTTGCGTTGAAGTTATTCAATGTCGCACCGAAATACCAGGTGTTGCGCTGTTTTCCAGGGCCTTGCAGCGCAGTTCGGCTACACTCACTCAGGCGGACTTTCGCGCCATTCAGTGCGTCATGATGGCCACCGAATCGGCGGAAGAAAGGCGAGCGATCGCCCGAAAAGTGCGACAGAACTTCTCGGGTCGCATGACCGGCGCAATGGTCACCGTGATCGATCGGTCGCTAGCAGAAAGCAGACGAAATACGGTCAGGAACGAGCGGCATTCTGAGACGCAGACTGATAAGCGGGTTGGTCCGACAACACTTATTACCGAACGGTTTACGTCCGCTCCGAACAAGGCCAATCCTCGCGTAGCCTTGTGCCTATCGGGGCAACTCCGATCCTTTGAGGCGCATTGGCCCCAAATTAAAGCCCAAATCGCGGATCCGCTTGGAGCAGATGTCTTTATCTCGACTTGGGATAAGGTCGGATTTGGAGCTGGTTATGGCGCAGATACCAGTCGATTCCTTGACCCCAGCATCATCCAATGCCTTCCAGCGGAACTTCGTGGGCTGGACGCTTTTTTTGCTGCCTTTCCATCAGTAAGAGAAGCATTGCTGGCTCAGCCAATTTCTTCATTGAAAATTTTGGAGAGAACCGAAGGCTTGAGCGCTGTCCGTGTTCACGAGGAAGACGCTTTTGATGTTTTTGTCGCTTCGACTTATACAAAATCATTGTGTCGCGATGGAACAGGCATTAACAATACGACAGCCATAAACAACATAAAAATGTTTTATACAATGCAAGACAGCTTTCGTCTCATGGAGAAATTCGCAAAATCCAACGATGTTAGCTATGATTCAGTCATTCGAATGCGTCCAGATGTAAAATTGACTGATGCGTGTGCCCCATCCCTGATTTGCGCCCCCTTTTCAGACGATATCATCTTTGTAAATCACTACCATAAGTACGGAGTTTCCGACCAATTTGCTGTTGGCACCGTCAATGCCATGCGCACATACATGAGTTCGTTTGAGCTAATAGACGATCATAAAACTTTCGACATATTCGAAACTGGAATGGGGAACATTGGCGAATCATTTATATTTGATGTTCTCGACCATTATGGGATGAGATGCCGCACAACGGCAGCCGTTGAATACGAGTTGTCTTCTCAAGTTATTGACCCAAAACGTGTCAAATCGTTGATGCTACACGATCTGAATAGCGCGCAGGGCAATCACGAGGATTTGAAAATGGCGATCGAGCGCGCAGCCTAGAGCCTCGTCCCGGGAATCGGATCCGGGGCGAGGCTCCAGAATGCGGTGTCCGAGTTGATGGCCGCCGTAAGGCCTCCATCACAGCCGTCCAATGGGGTAGGGACGGACGAGTCGGACAGGTGGTGCGGTTGCCGCGGCGGGCGACGTTACGGACCGCCCGGCCAGCCCTCCGCCGCAAGCAGCTGAGAATGCGGGACGAGCGTGCAGGCCGCCGTCAACGCGCCGCGGATTTCAACGGCTGGCCGTCGGAGGGGGGGGCTTGGCGCTCGAGCTTCTGCCCGTCGCGCAGATCGGCCGGGGGAGACATCACCAGCTGCTCCCCGCCCTCGAGCCCCTGGTTCACCTCGATGGTGGTGCCGAGGTCGCGCTGGATATGGACGGTGCGCCACCGCACCGTGTCGTCGTCGTTGGCCAACGCCACCTGGGTGCCGCGCTGGTTGAAGACGAGCGATTCGGCCGGGATCACCACGCTTGCCTCGGTGCGGGGCACCTTCAGGGTAACGTAGACATAGAGGCCCGAGCGCAGGGTGCCGTCGCGGTTGGACACGTCCACCTGGGTGTTGAGCGTGCGCGACGAGAGCCGCAGGGCGACCGAACTGCGCGCGACCTTGCCCGAGAAGGTACGGTCCGGCATCTGCGGCACCGTGATGGCGGCGTCGAGCCCATCGCGCACGCCCAACGCCGCGTTCTGCGGCACGTTCACCGACACGCGCAGGATGTCGTCGCGGTCCATCGACAGGAGCGCGGTGCCGGTCCCGTCGGCATGGACGAGATCGCCGACATCGACGCCGCGCGTCGTGATCACCCCGTCGAAGGGCGCGACGATGTCCTTGAAGCCGGTGAGCGCCTTCAGGCGCTGCACGGTGGCCTGCTGCGCCTTGATGTTGGCCTCGGCCACCTTCACCCCGGCCTGGGCCGAGGCGAGGGTCGCCCCCTGGCTGAGCACGCTCGCTTGGGAATTGTCGGCATTCTGCTTCGAGGCCCAGCCCTGGACCGCCAGCGTCGCGGTGCGGCTGTTGGTGACGGTGGCGAGATTCACGTTGGCCTTGGCCTGATCGACCAGGGCGCGCGCCTGCACGAGGGCCGCCTCCTGCTGCCCGAGCTGCGCCTCCGCCTGGGCGAGTTGCTGGTCGAGATCCGGGGCGGCGATGCGCAGGAGGATGTCGCCCTGGCGGACGCGGCTGCCGATATCGACCCGGCGCTCGGCGATGTAGCCGGTGGCCCGCGCATAGAGGGCGGCGCGGGCGAAGGCGTCGGTCTGGCCCGGCAGGGTGATCTCCACGGGCTTGACCGCCCGCTCGGCGGTGACGGTGCGCAGCTTCGGCACGGCGCTCTTCACCTTGCGCAGGGTCTCGTCGGCGGCGGCGCGCTGCTGCCACTGGCCGTAGCCACCCCAGCCGAGAAGGCCGAGGGCGATCAGGCCCGCCAGCAGGAACGGCCCCTTGCGGGGCGGCGGCGGAATGTCGTCGGGATCGCGCGGTGCGGCGTGCATCAGGTCCGTTCCACCATGATCCCTCGCGTCCTCGGACGACGCATGTCCCGTGCCTCGGCGCTCACGCGTAATCCTCCAGCGGTCGGACCTCGCCCCGGCGCAGGAGCGCGTAGAGGAACGGCACGAACAGCAGCGTCGAGGGCGTGCCCACGGCGATGCCGCCCATCACGGCCCGGGCCAGGGCCGCGTTCTGCTCGCCGCCCTCGCCGGTGCCGAGCGCCATCGGGATGAGGCCGAGGAACATGGCGCCGGCCGTCATCAGCACCGGGCGCAGGCGGGTCTCGCCGGCGAGCAGAGCCGCCTCGCTGGCGCTGCAGCCCGTGGCCTCCCGGTGCTCCTTGGCGAAGGTGACGAGGAGGATCGAGTTCGCCGAGGCGATGCCCACCGACATGATCGCCCCGAACAGCGACGGAATCGAGAAGGTGGTGCCGGTGATGAACAGGCTGGCGACGATGCCGCAGAAGGCGAGCGGCAGGGCGGCCAGCACCACGAAGGGGTCGCCCCAGCTCTGGAAGTTCACCGCCATCAGCAGGTAGACGGCCACCAGCGCGATGGCGAGGCCGACCTCCAGGCGGAAGAAGGCCGATTGCATGTTCTCGATCTGCCCGCGCACGGTGATCTTGTCGGGGGCCGGCAGCCCCGTCTGCTCGTCCGCGACGATCCGGCGGATCTCCCTGGCCACCGAGCCGAGATCGCTGTCCTGCACCGCCGCGTAGATGTTGAAGGTCGGCTGCGTGTTGACGTGGTTGATCACGGTCTGCGCCCCCTCGCGGCGCATGCTCGACACGCTGGAGAGCAGGGTCAGCACGCCGGGGGCGTCGGGGCCGCCATTGACGAGGAGCGGGGTGTTCTGGAGGGCGGTGAGCGAATCGTTGCGGTATTCCGGCGTCTGGACCCAGAGCTGGTAGGGGATGCCGGTCTTCGGATCGGTCCAGAAATTCGGCGTCACCTGGAAGGAGCCCGAGAGGGAGACGTTCAGCCCCTGGGCGATCTGCTGCTGGGTCAGCCCGAGTTCGGCGGCGAGCTTGCGGTCGACGTCCACGAAGAATTGCGGCGTGCCGACGATCTGGTGGAGATGGACGTCCACCGCCCCGCGGGTCTCCTTCAGGCGCCGGACGATGGTCTGGGCCACCGCGAGGTCCTTGTCGGTGTTGCGGCCCGAGACCTGGATGTCGATCTGCGCCAGGGTGCCGAAATTGAGGATCTGGGTGATGATGTCGGACGGCTGGAAATAGGCGATCACGTCGGGGAAGCGCTCGGCCAGCACCGCGCGCAGGCGCTTGGTGTAGAGCGCCACGGAACCGTGGCCCTCCTTGAGGTTGATGAGCATCTGGCCGTCGTTGTAGGCGACGAAGGAGCCGTCCGAGAACGCGAAATTGTAGTTGTTCGACGGCAGGCCGATATTGTCGAGGATCTGATCGATCTCGCCCTCGGGGATGACCTCGCGCACCACCGTCTCGACCTCGGCGAAAACCTGCTCGGCGGTCTCGATCCGCATGCCCGGCCGGGTGCGCAGGTGGAGCGTCATCTGGCTCGAGGCGACCTGCGGGAAGTAATCCTGCCCAACGAAGACGAAGAGCCCACCCGCCCCGACGACAATCAGCCCCACGGTGGCGAGGGTGACGAGGCGATGGCGCAGGACCGCGTGCAGCAGGCCGAGATAGCCGCGATGGAAGCGGGCGAAGCGCGCCTCGAACCCGGCGCGGAACCAGCCGGCGAACCGGAAGACCGGGCCGAAGACCCAGGCCGAGGCCCGCGCGACGCGGCCGCGCCGGGGCGGCTCGGCCTCCCCGCCGTGGCGCTCGGCATATTCGCGCGCCACCAGCACGTCGATCAGCACCGGCACCAGGGTGCGCGACAGGACGTAGGAGGTGAGCATCGCGAACACCACCGCCAGGGCCTGGGGCGTGAACAGGTATTTGGGCGTGTCGGTCAGCGCGAAGACCGAGACGAAGGCGGCGCAGATCGACAGGGTCGAAATCAGGGCCGGCTTGGCGATGCCGGCCGCGCCCTCGACCACGGATGTGCGGAACGGCTCGCCCTCCTCGAACAGCCGGTAGGTGTTCTCGATCGCCACGGTCGCGTCGTCCACCAGGATCCCCACCGCCAGGGCGAGGCCGCCCAGGGTCATCACGTTGATGGTCTGGCCCAGGGCGACCAGGATCGACAGAGAGGTGAGGATGCAGAGGGGGATCGAGACGAGCACCACGATGGTCGAGCGCCACGACCCCAGGAACAGCAGGATCGCGAGGCCTGTGAGGCCGGCCGCGATCACCGCTTCGCGCACCACGTCGGAGATGGCGTCCGAGACGAAGACCGACTGATCGAACAGCGGCGTGATCGTCATGCCCTTCGGCGCGGCCGCGTGGATGTCGGGCAGGGCGCCCTTGACGGCGTTCACGACGTCCAGGGTCGAGGCCGCGCCGTTCTTGAGGACCTGCAGCAGGACCGAATGGTGCCCATCCGCGCGGACGATGTTGATCTGCGGCGGCGAACCGTCCCGGACATGGGCGACATCGCGCAGCAGAACCGGCTGGTTGTTCTCGACCTTGATGGGAATACGGTTGAGCTGATCTACCAGCTGCGGACTCGAATTCAGGCGCACGGTGTATTGCTGCGTCCCGATCTTCGCGAGCCCGGAGGGCACCACGAGGTTCTGCTTGAGGACCGCGTTCAGGACATCGAGCGGCGTCATGCCGATCGCGCGCAGCTTGGCGGGATCGAGATCGACCATGACCTGACGCGGTGCGCCGCCATAGGGCGACGGCAGCGTGGAGCCCGGCACCTCGGCGAGCCGCCGGCGGGT
>JAKONB010000466.1 GCA_022702195.1 Beijerinckiaceae bacterium
TCGAGCCCTCGTGGTTCCCCCAGACGCCGGAGATCTTGTAGAGGAAGGGCTTCGCCGTGTGGGAGTTCTCGATCACGTTGAGGACCGAGAAGTCCGACGTGACGTGGGCGTAGGTCAGCGCCCCGAACGCGAACAGGATGCAGGCGAAGGCGCCGAGGGCGGCGGGCGTCGCCACGGCCCGCAGGGCCTGGTCGCCCGAACGGGCAGCCCAGACCGGCATGACCGCCTGGACCAGGGAGAGGGCGAGCGCCAGGGCGAGCGCGAAATGGCCGACCTCGATCAGCAAGGCGGGGTGTCCTTCCAAGGGAGGATGTGCCGCGGGACGCGGGGCCGGAGGGAAACCGGCCGGGGCACGCGCGGCATCATCGCTCGCTGCGCTGACCGAGGGTCTTGTCGCCGGCGGCCGTTTTGGTCTCGGGGGCGGCCGCGGCGGGCTTGTCGACCATGCCCTTGCCCTCCTGCCACCGGCCCTGCGCCTTGAGGGCGTCGGCGACCTCGCGCGGCATGTAGGATTCGTCGTGCTTGGCCAGAACCGTGTCGGCCCGGAAGATGCCGCCCGGCTCGAGCCGCCCCTCCGCCACCACGCCCTGGCCCTCGCGGAACAGGTCGGGGAGCAGGCCGCGATACTGCACCTGGACGGTGGCGTTGGTGTCGGTCACGGCGAAATCGACGGTCTGGTCCGGGCCGCGCTGGAGCGAGCCGTCCTTCACGAGGCCGCCGAGGCGGAACCGCGTGCCCGGCGCCACGCCCTGGGCGGCGACCTCGCTGGGGGAGCGGAAGAACACGATCGACCCGCTCATCGCCGACAGGATCAGGCCGAGCGCCAGCGCCAGCACGGCGCCGCAGGCGGCGATGAGGATCAGGCGGCGGCTCTTGCGGGTCACGTGGTCTCGTCCCCTCTCTCTCGATGTGCTTCGGTTTCGGCCGCCCGGCATCGCGGGTCAAGGGCGGTGGCCGGGACCGATTGTCAGGGGTGGGCGGATCTTCACCGGAGGGAGGCGCGTCAGCGCCCGGCCGCCTTGGCGTCGAGGCCGAGTTCGCGGGCCAGCTCGTCGAGGCGTTCCATCGCCGCCGGGTCGGGGCTGAGGGCCATGCGGGCCCGGTCGAGGGCCTGCACCGCTTGAGCCCGTTCGCCGAGCACGCTGTAGGAGCGCACGAGGCGCAGCCAATCGTCCGGGCTGCCGCCCTTGGCGGCGAGCCGCCGGTCGAGGCCGGCGACCATGCCCCGGATGGCGGCGTCCCGCTCCTGCGCCGGCATCGCCTTGACGGCGGCCACCGCCGCGTCGGTCCCGGCCCGGGCCGCCTCGGTCTCGGTGGCGCCCGGGGCCTTCTCGGCGGGGGCTTTGGCGGCCGGAGGGGCGGTCTCGGCCGGACCCGTGGCCGCGAGGCCGAATTCCCGGGCGATGGCGTCGAGACGGGCGGCCGCGGCGGCGTCCGCGCCGAAAGCCGTCCGGGCGCGCTCCAGCGCGTCCCGGGTCCGCTCGCGATCGCCGAGGACGCCGTAGGAGCGGATGAGGCGCAGCCATTCGTCGAGGCTGCCGCCGGATTCCGCCAGCCGCCTGTCGAGATTGCCGACCATGCCCCGGATGGCGGCGTCGCGGCCCGCCGGCGGCATCGCCTGGATCGCCGCGGCCGCCCCGGCGGGGGCCTCCGGAGCGGCCTTGTCCTGGGGCGATTCCTGGGGCGACGCATCGGTGCGGGGGACCTCACCGCCGAGGCGCGCCAGGGTCTCCTTCACCAGCGGCAGCCAGGGGGCGTCGGCGGGGGCGCTCGCCACCATGGCGGTCAGACGCTGGATCGCCAGGGGGATGTCGCCGTCGAGCTCGGCGGCGCGGGCGAGGTAGAAGCGCGGCTTGGCGGCCTCCGGATCGAGCGCCACCGCCCGCTCGAAGATTCCCTTGGCGGCCGGGGAGACCACGCCGTTATTGCCCGCCACCAGGGCCTCGCCCCAATCGGAGAGGCGCTGCGGCGTCTCGCCGAGGGAGCGGGCGGCGGCCTCGTAGGCATGGGCCGCGTCGTCGAACCGGCCCAACCGCATGTAGACGGGGGCCAGAACCGACCAGCCGCGCCCGTCCTTGGGATCGCTCGCGAGCCGCGCCTCGATTTGCGCGATGGCCTTCAGGAGATCCTCGCCGCTGGAGGCGGTGGCCTGCCGGTCGGCGGCGGTCTGGGCCGGCATGTGCGGCGAGCCGTAGAGGCCGTAGGCGATGAGCGCGACGAGGGGGATGGTGGAGAGGGCGAAGGCCGAGGCGGCCCGGCGCTGGCGCAGGGCCGGCTCGGCCATGCCGCCGCGCTCGCTCGGGTCGGGCCGGGCGCCGTCCTCGCGATTCGCCCGCAGCAGGCGCCGCGCCGCCTCGGTGCGGGCGGCTTCCGCCTCGGGCGGGGCGATGAGGCCGCGGGCGAGGTCGCGCTCGAGCTCGCGCAGCTGGTCCTCGTAGAAACCGGTCTCGGTGGTGAGCGGGCCGGATTCCGCGACGGCCGCATTGGCTCGGCGCGACATCGGCCAGATCAGGGCGAACACCGCCGTGCCGGTCATGGCCGCCAGAATGAACCAAATCGCCGTCATCACGCCCCGGGCCTTGTCGAAAGCCGCATGTAACTCCACCCATCGGCCGGAACGATGCGGCCATCCGGTGACACGGTGTCACGCGAAGTCGGATCGGGCACGACCTTAGCCGTAAGGCGGGCAGCCACCAAATGGCAGGATCCCTCACCCGTGCGCGGCGAGTCCGGCGGGGGCGTCCCCCGGCACCTCGATCACCGCCCGCAGCCCGCCCAGGGTCGCTTCCTCCAGGCGGAAGCGCCCGCGATACAGGGCGGCCAGATCGGCGACGATGGAGAGGCCGAGGCCGGAGCCCGGCTTGGTCTCGTCGAGGCGCCGCCCGCGCCCGAGCACCGCCGCGCGGTCCTCCGGGGCGAGGCCCGGCCCGTCATCCTCGATGGCCACGAGGAGATGGGGATAATCGTCCTGCGCCACCGCCTCGGCCCGGATCGACACCCGCCCGTGCGCCCATTTCGAGGCGTTGTCGACGAGGTTGCCGATCATCTCCTCGAAATCCTGGCGCTCGCCGCGAAAGCGCAGGCCGGCCGGCACGCTCACCTCGTAGGCGATGTCCTTGTCGCGGTAGATCTTGCCGAAGGTCCGCACCAGCCCGGCGAGCGCCGGCTCCACCTCCGTGGAGGCGCCCAGCGTGCCGGCCAGCGCCGCCGCCCGCGCCCGGTCGAGATGGTAGTTCACCTGGTCGCGCATCACCGCCGCCTGCTCGCGGATCTTGGCGGCGAGGTCCTCGGGCGCGTCGGCGGCGCCGACCTCGTTGACGATGATCGAGAGCGGCGTCTTCAGGGCGTGGGCGAGGTTTCCGACCTGGGTCCGTGCCCGCTCCAGGATCTCCCGGTTGGTCTCGATCAGCAGGTTCACCTCGCCGGCCAGGGGGGCGATGTCGCGCGGGTATTCGCCGGTGATGCGGTCCGATTCGCCCCGCCGGATCGCGCCGAGCGCCGTGCGCAGCTTGGCCAGCGGCGCGAGGCCGAAGCGGATCTGCAGCAGGGTGGTGAGCGCCAGCGACAGGCCGAGCAGGCCGAAGGTGACCATCAGCGAGAAGCGGAATCGGTCGACGTCGTTCTCGATCTCGTCGGCGGGGCCGGCGACCCGCACGGTGTAGCGGCCCTCCTCGCCGAGATCGACGTCGCGCTCGATGATGCGCAGGCGGCGCTCGTCCTGGGCCCGGCCGTAGC
>JAKONB010000475.1 GCA_022702195.1 Beijerinckiaceae bacterium
GGCCGCTGGGTGACCCTCGACGAGGCGACGCTCACCGCCGAATTGACGGAGCTGACCGGGACCCTCCCATCGCGCGCGACGTTGCAGTCGGCGCGACGTTTGTTCGCGCGCGCCGTCGAGACGCCGGGCGGGCTCAAGATCGAGACTCTGCACGCCCTCTGCGAGCGGCTGCTCCACATGTTCCCGTTCGAGGCGAACGTTCCGGCCCGCTTCGTGGTGCTGGACGAGAACCAGGCCGGCGATCTCTTCGCCGTCGAGACGGGGAACGTGCTGGCCGACGCGATCGGCAGCGGCGGCGCATCCGATCTGTCGCGGGCCCTGGCCATCGTCTCCCCCGAGGCGAGCGGCGATGCCCTGCGGCGGATCATCCGCGCGGCCATGCGCGCCCGCGACGTGCTCGGCGCCCGGTCGGGGCTCGACGGTGCCTTCGCCGACCTGGCCTCCGCTCTGGGCCTGCGGGCCGGCGACAGCGTCGCGGCGGTGGAGGAGCGCATCCTCACGGGCGACCTCGGCGACCTCACCGCCTTCGCGGCGCATCTGCGCACCGGCAAGGCCACCGACGACGGCATCGCCGACCGGCTGATCGAGGTCGAGGCGGCCACGAGCCGGGCGGAGGCCCTGGACCTCTACCGCTCGATCTTCTTCACCGAGAAGGGTCTGCCCAAGGCCGACAAGAGCCTCGGCACCAAGTCCGTACCGGAGGGGGCCAAGCTGAGCCTCCTGGCCGAGCGCGACCGGCTGGTGCCCCTCTACGACACCCTGCGGGGTGTGCGGGCTTGGGAGCGGACTCGCGCCCTGTTCACCCTGGCGATCGAGATTCACCGTCGGGTGGAGGCCCAGAAGGCGCGGCTCGGGGCGCTCGATTTCGACGACCTAATCCACAAGACCCTCGACCTGCTGGCCCGGGTGGATTCCACCTGGGTCCTGTACAAGCTCGATCGTGGCGTCGACCACGTGCTGATCGACGAGGCGCAGGACACCAACCCGCAGCAATGGGAGATCCTGCGCCGGATCACCGCCGATTTCGCTTCGGGCGAGGGCGCCCGCGCGGTGGCCCGCACGCGCTTCGCCGTGGGGGACCCCAAGCAGTCGATCTACAGTTTCCAGGGGGCGGAACCGCGGGAATTCGAGACCACCCGCCGCGAATGGCAATTGGCCGCCGCGAATGCCGACCTCGCCTTCGAGGACGTCCACCTCACCCTGTCGTTCCGCTCGGCCCATGCGGTGCTGCGCGCGGTGGACGCCACCTTCGCGATCCCCGAGCATTACCAGGGCCTGTCCTTCGAGGATGCGGCGGTGGGCACCATCCACGCCACCGCGCGCCATGCGGCGCCCGGCGCGGTGGAACTCTGGGGCATCGCGGAGCCGGCCGAGGAGCCGGAGCCCGATGCCTGGGCCGCCCCCGTCGATGCCCCCGAGGCCAATGCCCCCGCCATCGTCACGGCCCGCCGGGTCGCGCGGGCGGCGAGCACCTGGATCACCACCGGCGACGAGACCGGCCGGGTCTGGCGCCCCGGCGAGATCCTCATCCTGGTACGCAAGCGCTCGGCCGCCTTCGAAGAGGTGATCCGGGCCATGAAGGCCCTGGGCGTGCCGGTGGCCGGCCAGGACCGCCTCGACATCGCCGCCCACATCGCGGTCAACGACCTCGTGGCGGTCGGCCGCGCGGGGCTGCTGCCGGCCGACGACCTGACCCTGGCCGGCGCCCTCAAGACGCCTTTGGTCGGCCTCGACGACGAGGATCTCGTGCGCATCGCCGCCCGGCGCGACGAATCCGAGACGCTGGAGGATGCCCTGGCCCGCCACGCCGCTTCGGGCGATCCGGCGGCCATCCGGGGACAGGCGGCCCTCGGCCTCTGGATCGGCCTGGCCCTGCGCGAAGGTCCGTTCGGCTTCTACGCGGCCCTGCTCGGCGCCCATGGCGGCCGCCGCGCCCTGGTCTCCCGCCTCGGCGGCGAGGCGGGAGACGCCATCGACGTGTTCCTGATGACGGCGGCCCAGGCCGAGCAGGGCGGCGACGCGCCGTCGCTGGGCGGTTTCCTCGCCCGGTACGCCACGGTGCCGGGGGGCGGGGAGGGGGGGCACACGGTCAAGCGCGACCTCGAATCAGGCCGCGACGAGGTCCGGGTGATGACCGTCCACGGGGCCAAGGGCCTGGAGGCACCCCTGGTGGTGATCATCGACGGCTGCGAACCCCTCGGACGGGGTGATCCGCCCCTGCTCTCCGTGGCATCCGGCGCAGCTTTGCCCCCGGTCTGGTCGAGCGCCAAGGCCTATGACAGCGGACCGATCGCCGAGGCCCGGGCCGGTCTCCAGGCGCGCGCCCGCGAGGAACACCACCGCCTGCTCTACGTGGCAATGACCCGGGCGGCCGACCGGCTCGTGGTCGCGCCCTATCGCGGGCACGAGTTCCAGCCCGAGACCGCTTGGTGCGAGATGATCCGGCTCGGACAGGAAGGAAAGTTCGGCGCCGGCCTCTCCGTCGACCGGCCCTACGGCCCGGCCACGATCTGGCGTGAGGACGGTCCCGTGTGTCCCGCCGTGGAAGGCTCCTCCGAGCCGGCGGCGGAGACGGCCCTGCCGCCCTGGCTCGACACGCCCATCGCGTCCGAGCGCGACGTCGCACCGCCGCTCACGCCGTCGGGCGCCCTCGGGGCGGCCGATGCGCGGCGGCAGCCGGGTCGGCGACAGGCGGACAAGGAGGCGCGCAGCCGCGGAACGCTGATCCATTCGCTGATCGAGCACCTGCCGCGCATCGCCCCGGAGCGGCGGGAAGCGGCGGCCACCGCCTATCTCCGCGCCAGGGCTCCCGGCCTGGACAGGGCGAAGCAGGACGGCATCGTGGCCGCGACCCTGCGGCTGTTCGCCGAACCCGATCTCGCGCCGCTCTTCGCGCCCGAGGCGCGGGCGGAGGTGACCCTCTCGGGCCGCGTCCCCGTGGGCGGGCGCGAGCGGCCGGTCTTCGGCCGGGTCGACCGCCTCGCCGTCGCGGACGACACGGTGCTGGTAGCCGATTTCAAGACCGGCCGCCCCCCGGCCGAGGAGGCGCCCCTGCCGGAAGCGGAGGCCGGTCAGATCGCCCTCTACGCCGCCTTGCTCGCTCGGATCTATCCCGAGCGCCGGATCGTCCCGATGCTGGTCTGGACCTCAGGCCCGACCATTCGCCGGTTGACCGCATCGGACACGACCCGTGCCCTGGAGGCGCTCGCGGCCCGCACGGGCTGAGCCGCGTCGCCCGTGGGTCACTTCCCCGCGGGGGTCAGCTTCAGGATCTTGCCGTCCTGCCCGTCGGTGACCGCGTAGACGGCGCCGTCCGAACCGACCTTCACGTCGCGGATGCGGTTCTCCAGGGGGATGCGCTCCTCGGACACGACCTTGTCACCGTCGAGCCGAATGGCGACGATACCCAAGCTGTCGAGCCCGCCGATGAGGAAGGCGTCCTTCCAGGCCGGGAACAGGTCGCCGGTATAGAGCGCCATGCCGGACGGGCCGATCACCGGATCCCAGTAATAGACCGGTTGGGCCGTCCCCGCCGCCTGGGTCTTGCCCTCGCCAATCTTGGAGCCGTCATACTCGATCCCGTAGCTTACCTCGGGCCAGCCATAGTTCACGCCCGGACGCGGCCGGTTCAGTTCGTCGCCGCCGCGCGGACCGTGCTCGACCTCCCAGAGACGACCCTGCCCGTCCAGGGCGGCGGCCTGCACGTTGCGATGGCCGTAGGACCAGATCTCGGGCTTCGCCTTCTCGCTGCCGGCGAAGGGATTGTCCTTTGGGGCATTGCCGTCGGTATCGATGCGGAACACCTTGCCGAGGCCGCTGCTGAGATCCTGTGCCTGGACGCGCGGCCCCTTGTCCGAGCGCTCGCCCACCGTGACGAACAGTTTGCCATCGGGGGCGAACACGAGGCGCGAGCCGAAATGCTTGTCGCCGTCATAGGTCGGCATCTGCCGGAAGATGACTTTGAATTCGTCGAGGCGTGCCGACCCTTTGTCCTCGACGAGCTTGGCGCGGGCCACCGTGGTGCCGTTGCCCTTCTCGCGGGGCTCGGAGTAGCTGATGTAGATCAACCGGTCCGCCACGAAGCTCGGGCTCAGCGCCACGTCGAGCAGACCGCCCTGGCCCTTGGCGTCGACCTTCGGCACCCCGGCGATCGGCGCACCCACCGTGCCGTCCTTGGCGACGACGACCATCTTGCCGGCCTTCTCGGTCACCAGCATCCGGCCGTCCGGCAGGAACTCGAGCGCCCACGGGCTCTCCAGGCCCTTGGCCACCGTCTCGGTCTTCACGGCGGTGGCCTTTTCGGGCTTCGGCGCGCGGGTCTGGTTGGGCAGGAGTGGCTTGTAGGGGCTGTTGGGCGGCGCCGTCTCGGCCGGGGCCTGGCCGGAGGTCGAGCCGGCCGGGGCCGCGAACGCGTCACCCTCGACGCGCGGCTGGCGGGGCTCGGAGGCCACGGGCTCCTGCGCATGAACACGCGTGCCGAGGCTGACGACCGCCACGGTGGCGAGCAAGATCTGGGAGATGCGCTTCACGTCGGATTTTCCTCCATGCCGGCCTCGGCCGCCTTCGGCCCTCGCTGATTCCGGGCGATCCGAGATCGCCGCGCGGGATCGGGTCCTGCGGGGAGGACCTCGTGAGGGCAAGGGGGAGATGGGGCAAGCGCGGGGGTTTGGCGAGGGGCAGATGCCGACGCCGGGCTTCTTTCCGGGAAGGCGCAGGTTTCCGGAAAGGTACAGGGGAGCACGAACGTCGAACCCCGCCGGAGCGGTGGGCAACCCTTTGGTGGAGGGGGGACAATCCATCAGCGAAGCGGGGACAATCCATGAGCGGAGCGGGGGGCAGCCCTTCGGATGAGGGGACAGCCTTGACCGCCCGCTCCGGCGTCGCCAACTCTGCCGTCAGAGCGAGGGCGGCGTGATCGTCTCCCGCTCGCGGATCGTGAAAGGGACTATGATGGCCACGGTGAAAGTGACCGATGCGAGCTTCGAGCAGGATGTTCTGAAGTCCGCCGAGCCGGTGGTGGTGGATTTCTGGGCTGAGTGGTGCGGCCCCTGCCGCCAGATCGGTCCCGCCCTCGAAGAGATCTCCGCCGACCTCCAGGGACGCGTGAAGATCGCCAAGGTCAATGTCGACGAGAATCCGGGAATCGCGGCCCAGTACGGCATCCGCTCGATCCCGACCTTGCTGATCTTCAAGGATGGCCAGCTGGCGAGCCAGAAGGTCGGCGCGGCCCCCAAGGGTGATCTCTCGCGCTGGATCCAGGCGACCGCCTGATCTTTCAACACGGTTTCCGCCTGATTCCTTCGGTGAACACGGCCGCGACAGCCCCCTTTCCCGTTTGGGAGAGGGGCGCGCGCGCCATGCCGAATGAATCAACTGGAGACGGCGTGACACGGTGATCGAGACGAGAAAGCCCGGCTGAGAAGCCGGGCTTTTCCTATGGAGTGCCGTACGAATCGCTGCAGGACACGCACGTGGACGTTTCAAACGAAAAAGCCCGGCCGTGAGGCCGGGCTTCTTGATCCCCGCCTCAGGGTTCCGTTTTCACGTCGTAGGGGAGAGGCCGGATTTGACCCGAAGTTTTGTTCGCCCAGGGCCTAAGTTCCAGTCTCCCTATGAGGTGATGCGGCAGTGGGGCCCTGCCGGACCGCCTTTGTGGCTTGCCTGGGATGGTGGGAGCCTGACGTCGACGGCCCGCTGGGGCCGTCGTCCGAGGGCCGCCGAATGCGCTAC
>JAKONB010000482.1 GCA_022702195.1 Beijerinckiaceae bacterium
GGCCTACGCCAATTACGAGGGCGCGAAGTACGACGACGCGATCAACGCCTCGAAGCGCTATCTCCAGCGCCACCCGGCGAGCAAGGACGCGGCCTACGCCCAGTACCTGATGGCGATGTCGCACTACAAGCAGATCCCCGACGTGACCCGCGACCAGGATCGCTCCGAGAAGGCGCTGGCCGGTCTCCAGGAACTCGTCCAGAAATATCCGACCTCGGAATACGCCTCCGACGCCAAGTCGAAGATCCAAATCACCCGCGATCAGCTCGCCGGCAAGGAGATGGAGGTCGGTCGCTTCTATCTCGAGCGTCGGAACTTCCCCGCCGCGATCAACCGGTTTCGCGACGTGGTGAGCAAGTACCAGACTACCCGCCACGCCGAGGAAGCGCTGGAGCGCCTCACCGAGGCCTATATGGCGCTGGGCCTGACCCAGGAAGCCCAGACCGCGGCGGCCGTGCTCGGGCACAACTTCCCGGACAGCCCCTGGTACAAGGACGCGTTCGCGCTCCTGCAGAACGGTGGCCTTGAGCCGCGCGAGGAAAAGACCTCGTGGCTCAGCAAGGTCTATCGCGGCGTCATCGGCCGCACCGCCGAAGCCCAGTAAGGGGTCGGATCGCCGCTCCCGTCGGGGGAGCGGCATCTTTTTGGGTGAAGCGGATCACACTTCGCCGTAAGGACACGGCCAGCGTTCACAACGGGGCCTCATACGCGGCATGCTGATCCAGCTTGCGATCCGCGACATCGTTCTCATCGACAAGCTCACCCTGAACTTTCGCGAGGGCCTCAGCGTGCTCACGGGAGAGACCGGTGCGGGCAAGTCGATCCTGCTCGATGCCTTCGCCCTGGCGCTCGGCGGCCGCGGCGACGGGCGGCTGGTGCGCCACGGCGAGGGCCAGGGCGCCGTCACCGCCGCCTTCGACGTGCCCCTCGACCATCCCGCACGCCGTCTCGCCGCCCAGGCCGAGATCGACACCGAGGGCGACCTGATCCTGCGCCGCGTCCAGATGGCCGACGGGCGGACCCGCGCCTTCGTCAACGACCAGGCGGTGGGCGTCCAGGTTCTGCGCGCCATCGGCGCCGCCCTGGTGGAGATCCACGGGCAGCACGACGACCGCGCCCTGGCGGATCCCGGCACCCACCGCGCCATCCTCGATGCGTTCGGGGGCCTGCAGGCCCCCCTGGCTCAGGTGGCCGAGGCGGCCCGACGCGTGAAATCCGCCCGCGCCGCGCTCTCCGAGCATCGCGCCCGGGTCGAGGCGGCGCGCAAGGAGGTCGATTTTCTGCGCCACGCGGTGGCGGAACTCGAGACCCTCGATCCGCAGGCGGGGGAGGAGACCAGCCTCGCCGAGCGCCGCACCGTGATGCAGCAGAGCGAGAAGGTGGCACGCGAGCTCAACGAGGGCATCGAAGCCTCGGGCGGCGGCATCGTCTCCCATCTCTCCTCGGCCCTGCGCAAGCTGGAGCGGCGCGCGGGCCAGCTTCCTGCCCTGGTCGAGCCCTGCGTCGCGGCGCTGGACGCGGCGCTCAGCGCCCTGGACGAGGCCCACAGCGTCCTCGATGCCGCCCTGCGCGAGGCCGAGTTCGATCCGCGCGAGTTGGAGCGGGTGGAGGAGCGCCTGTTCGCCCTGCGCGCCGCCTCGCGAAAATATCAGGTGGCGGTGGACGATCTGGCCGCCCTGCGCGAGCGCTACGTCGCCGACGTGGCGGCCATCGATGCCGGCGAAGAGGCCCTGGCCGGTCTGGAGGCGACCTTGGCCCAGGCGGAGGAGACCTACGCCAAGGCCGCCGTCAAGCTCACGGAGGGGCGCAAGCGCGCCGCCAAGGCCCTGGACGCGGCGGTGAAGGCGGAGTTGCCGCCCCTGAAGCTCGAGCGTGCCCGGTTCATCACCGAGATCGTCACCGATCCGGAATCGCGGGACGCGGCCGGTTCCGACCGGGTCGAGTTCTGGGCGCAGACCAATCCGGGCACCCGTCCGGGTCCGATGATGAAGGTCGCCTCCGGCGGCGAACTGTCACGCTTCATGCTGGCCCTCAAGGTGGTGCTGGCCGACAAGGGCTCGGCCCCGACCCTGATCTTCGACGAGATCGACACTGGTGTGGGCGGCGCGGTGGCGGATGCGATCGGCGCGCGTCTCGGCCGCCTCGCCACCCGGGTTCAGGTGGTGGCGGTGACCCATGCGCCACAGGTGGCCGCCCGCGCCGAGACGCATTTCCTCATCGCCAAGGACCCGGTGAAGGGCAGCGACCGGGTCGCCACCCGCGTCGCCTCCCTGGAGGCACCGGCCCGGCGCGAGGAGATCGCCCGGATGCTCGCCGGGGCCACGGTGACGGACGAGGCCCGCGCCGCGGCCGCAAGCCTGCTGCAAGCGGCGGATGCCGTATGAAACCTCCGGCTGGCTCGCCCAGACATCCGGCGCGGTGCCGAGAGGCGTGACGGGTTCCGACCCTTAAGGCTTTGTTAACCATGGTCGGCAACACTCGCTTAAGCGGCGAGTGCACTTCGATTCGACGCTGACGTTGAACGATCGCTCGAACGAGGGACTTGAGACGTTGGACCAGAGCGGCACCAATTACGGGATCGACGACCCGTCCGAGGCGGGATGTCAGCCCATCCTGCCGGACGATACCCGCTACCGGCTCGGGACGGCCCTGCGGTCGATCTATGAAGAGACCTGCGACATGCAGCCGATCCCCGACAGCCAGATCGATCTGCTGCTGCGACTCCGGCACAAGGAGCGCGACCGCCGCCGGGTCGACTGATCCGGAGGCGTGCCTACCAGCGGCGAGCGCCGGGCTGGCGCTGATATTCCGCCGCCCGAATGCGTGTCATGACCCGGTCGAGGGAGAGCAGCAAGGTCCGCTCGTCTTCGCTGGCGCGATGGATCGCGTCGGGGTCGGTGCCGTATTGCTGGCGCTGCTGCGCCAGGGAAAGCTGACGCTCCAGGTCTTCGCGCTGAGCATGCAAAGTCAGGAACGGGTCTTCACCCGGTTCCAGGGTTTTCGCGTTGTCCATGGCATCCGCTACCTTCCCGCCCCGGGCCGACGGCCTGAGACGGACGATAACGTCGGCAACGGCAAAACCGTGCCATGAGGGATCGCTCGGCGGGGATCCGGGCCTCGCAGCCCCGCTCCCGAACGCCGGTCTTCTACGTTCAGGAAAAACGCTTCAGCGAAACCCGCCCACGCGCCGGTCGCGCTTCCGCTCGGCAGCGGGCTGGTACGCGATCTGGGCGTGGTGGGTGCAGTAGGGAAGGCCGGTGATCGCCCGGTCTCCGCAATAGTGGAAATCCGGCGAGGTGGGGTCGCCCAGCGGCCAGCGGCACATCGACTCGCGCAGATCCATGATCGTCACGCGGCGGGAGGTGGCGAGGGGGACCGGGTCGGCGGCCACCACCGGCGCCGGGGCGGCCATCACCGGCGGCGCCTCCACCGCCACGGCGATCTCCACGGCGGCGGCGATCGGCATCTCGATCTCCGCCTCGACGTCGCGGGGTGGCTTGCGCGTCCCCGCGGCCGAATCGGCGGATTTCACTCGGCCCGAGAGGCCGAGGCGGTGGATCTTGCCGATGACGGCGTTGCGGGTGACACCGCCCAGTTGGCTGGCGATCTGGCTTGCGCTCAGGCCATCCTCCCAGAGACGACGCAGGAGATCGACGCGTTCGTCAGACCAGCTCGGGACCGTTTCCGCCATCGTTCCCTCCGAAATCGTCCACACCACCCGGCACACGCATCCACGCCGCCGGATCGTCGGCACGCATCGCGAGCGGTCTCGAAGACCCGTCGGGTGATGATCGCCCCGCGTTGTCGGCGATGGGGCGAACCGTACAGGACGCCGCGACGCGGAGGCAAGAGCGGCGCCCGGCGGGTCCGGTTCGAGCCGCCCTCCTGTCCACCGGCAAAGCTCGGGCCTGCGCTTCGCATTGCCGGTGCGCGGAGGAGGGCCTATTTCACAGTCCAATCTTGCCAGGAGACCCCATGCATCGCCACTGCGTCACCGTCGGCCTGTTCCTGTTCGCGACGGGGGCGAGTGCCGCTGCGCCGGTCCACCTCGCCAGCCATCGGGCCGTCTACGATCTGGCGCTGGCCAAGAGCGAGGGCACGCGGGCGGTCGAGGGGGCCAGGGGACGGATCGTCATCGATTTCACCGGCGATGCCTGCAAGGGCTACACCATGCAGACACGGCAGGTGACGGTGCTCGACAGTGGCGAGACCGGGAGCCGGACCTCGGACCTGCGCAACACCACCTTCGAGAGCGGGGACGGCAAGAGCTACCGCTTCAAGACCAGCACCAGCCTCAACGGCACCCCCAGTCCGGCGGTCGACGGCAGCGCCGAGGTGGGATCCGACGGCGTCAAGGTCCGGTTGAAGGAGCCCAAGCGCGACCAGTTCCAGGAATCGGGCACGGTCCTGTTCCCCACCCTGCAGATGCGCCGCCTGATCGAGGCCGCGCGCGAGAGGAAGGCGACCCTGTCCGTGAAGGTGTTCGACGGGTCGGATGACGGCCGCAAGGTCTACGACACGCTGGCCATCATCGGCGCTCAGGTCACCGGACCGGCGGCCGCCAGCCCGGCCAGCACCCCGGAGCGGGACAAGCCGCTGAAGGACGGCGCGATGGCGACGATGCCGCGCTGGCCGGTGACGCTGAGCTACTTCACCGCCGGCAGCGGCGAACGGACGCCGATCTACATCCTGTCCTTCGATCTCTACGAGAACGGCGTGAGCGGCGCCCTCAAGCTCGATTACGGCGAGTTCGCCCTTGTGGGCGACATGAGCCAGTTCAAGGCGCTCCCCGAATCCGGCGATTGCCGGCCCTGATCCCGCTTCCGCACGAGCGGAGGCGGATCGGGCAGTCTCGTCCGGCATCCGAACGCCTGGTCCCGAAGGAATCGATCGGATTGGTCCCACGCGGCGGCGCGGACCGCGCCGGTTTGCCCCGGCGGGGGGAGCGCCTCGTGCGTGACCCGCCCGGTCCTCCCGGGAGGAGCGCTCAGGCCTCGCCCGCGTCGAAATCCGGCGGCCCGAGGCGTCGCCAGGCGGCGGCGATCCGCTCGGGCTTGGTGTCGAGGGCCTCGGCGCAGGCCATGAGGGTGGCCTCGTCGCTCATCACGTAATCGAGAATGCCCACGAGGAATCCCGGATCGCCTGCGCTGGCCCGCAGGGTGGCGGGCGTTGTGCCCGTGGCCTGCAGGAAGGGATAGAGGCGCTCGTCGTCGGTCGCCATCCAGGCGAGCGCTTCGAGGGCGAGGCGTTCGGCCGAAGCGTGATCTGCCGGTCGGCCATTGTCTGATTTGCGTTTCGTCAACATGTACCCACTACGGTCCGCGGTTAGGGTCATCCGTCGATCGACAATGAGCCGTGCGCGCGCCGGGAACAACGGGCCATGAAAAAGACCGTGCTCATCGTTGAGGACAACGAGCTGAACATGAAGCTCTTCAACGATTTGTTGGAAGGCCACGGCTACGCGACGCTCAAGACGGCCAATGGCATCGAGGCGATCGAACTCGCGCGCGCTCACCACCCCGATCTGATCCTCATGGATATCCAGCTCCCCGAGGTGTCGGGGCTGGAAGTCACGAAATGGCTCAAGGAAGACGACGACCTCAAGAGCATCCCGGTCATTGCCATCACCGCCTTCGCGATGAAGGGCGATGAGGAGCGCATCCGCGAGGGGGGCTGCGAGGCCTATCTCTCCAAGCCGATCTCCATCGCAAAATTTCTGGCCACCGTCCGCCAGTATCTCGGTGACAACCGACCTACATGACCGACCCGTTCCCCCTTACTCAGCCCAACGCGAGGAACGATGTCGGCCCGCATCCTGATCGTCGATGACCTCTTCCCCAACGTGAAGCTCCTCGAGACCAAACTCTCGCTGGAGTACTTCGACGTTCTGGCCGCGATGAACGGTCCCGACGCCCTCGCCATCTGCGAGAAGGGATTGTGCGACCTCGTCCTCCTCGACGTGATGATGCCCGGCATGGACGGTTTCGAGGTCTGTACGCGCCTCAAGAACAATCCGGCCACCGCCCATCTGCCGGTGGTGATGGTCACCGCCCTCGATCAGCCCGCTGACCGGCTGCGCGGCCTCGATGTGGGGGCCGACGATTTCCTGACCAAGCCCATCGACGACGTCGCCTTGTTCGCCCGCGTGCGCAACCTGCTGCGCCTCAAAGCGGTCACCGACGAGTTGCGCAGCCGCGCCTTGGCGTCGCGGGATTTCGGGATCGTCGATCCCTTCGCCGTCGCCACCGCCGAGACCGGGCACGGCGCGTCGATCCTTCTGGTGGAGGACCGGGCGAGCTCGGCCGGGCGCCTCGCCGGAGCCCTCGAGCGGCACCACGCGGTCACCATCGAGGCCGATCCCCACGCCGCCCTCGCGCGGGCGATGAAGGACCCGTTCGACCTCGTGCTGGTCAGCCTTGCCCTGGAGGGGTACGACGGTCTGCGCTTGTGCAGCCAGCTGCGCTCCCTCGACAGCGCCCGCGCCATGCCGGTGATGATGATCGCCGACGAGCACGACCGCGACCGCGTGATCCGCGGCCTCGATTTCGGCGTGCACGATTACCTGATGCGCCCGGTGGACCGGAACGAACTGGTCGCCCGGGTCCGCACCCAGATGCGTCGCCGCCGGTTCTCCGACACCCTGCGCAGCGCCGTGCAGACCTCGATGGAACTCGCCGTCACCGACGGGCTCACCGGTCTCCACAACCGGCGCTATCTCGACAGCCATCTCGGCGCGTTGTTCGACGAGGCCGCCCGGCGCAACCGCCCGGTGGCGGCCCTGATGCTCGACATCGACCG
Organism: Beijerinckiaceae bacterium; assembly: GCA_022702195.1. Taxonomy (GTDB): domain Bacteria; phylum Pseudomonadota; class Alphaproteobacteria; order Rhizobiales; family Beijerinckiaceae; genus Methylobacterium. The sequence continues at coordinate 6,799 of JAKONB010000482.1, forward strand.
CTTCAAGGCCATCAACGACACCCATGGCCACGAGGCGGGCGACGAGGTGCTGCGCGCCTTCGCCGCGCGCATCCGCACCCATACCCGTGGCGTCGACATCGTCGCGCGATACGGTGGCGAGGAGGTGGTCATCATCCTCCCCGATGCCGAGACCGAGGAAGCCCACCTCATCGCCGAACGCATCCGGGAGCGGGTCGAGGCGATGCCATTCGCGATCCAGCGCGACAGCCGCAGCGTCAGCGTCACCGTCTCCATCGGGGTGGCGTGGCGCCGCCGGGAGGATACCGGCCCCGCCGACATGTTGAAGCGAGCGGATCTGGCGCTCTACCAGGCCAAGCGCAGTGGCCGGAACCGGGTCGAGGCGACCGCCGCCTGATCGGGCCGGCGCGCCCGGCGCTGAGCTCCGCGCTGTCCCGGGATCCGGCGGCGTTCGTACGCTCAGCCCACGTCCCGATCCGGCGCGGCCTCGCGCAGCCAGGTGATCGCCGCTCCCAGACCCGCGACCCACCAGCCCTGCCAAGCCCCGTGCTCGACGAACGCCACCGCGGTGGCGGCCGCCACCAGCCCAAGGGCCGCTACCCGGTCCGGCCGACCGAGACGGGCGAGACGGTGCAGCGTCAGGAAGAGGGAGGCCGCCGCCAAGGCCGCGCCGACGAAACCGAGTTCGGCCCAGACCTGCAGGAAGCTGT
>JAKONB010000500.1 GCA_022702195.1 Beijerinckiaceae bacterium
GGCGTCGTAATGCGTCAGGGGGTTGATGCCGGCGGCCGCCACGTCGGGATTGGCGGCCAGGTAGCCGGTGGTCGAGAAGAAGGCGTTCGGATTGCGCCCCTCGTGCCAGCCGGACTGTTCGTAATGCGCCGCCCCGCTGATTCCGGCCGCATACACGTCCGGGTTGGACACGGCGTAGAAGAGATTGTCCGTCAGGGTGCTGTTGAGATCGACCGCACCTCCGTAGAACTTCAGATGCTCCACGTTCTTCACCTCGACGGTTCCGGTGGAGGTCACCAGCCGGGCGAAATTCAGCCCGGACCCCGCGAGGGTGAAATCGGAGAGTTGCGCTTGGATGAAGACGGTGTCGTCGCCTGCGCCGCCATCGATCACCTGACGCGCGTTGACCGACGCGAAGATCGTGTCGTTTCCGCTCCCGGCCAAGACGGCGTCGGGAATGACATCGAGGATGAGTTTCGCGTCACTGCCGGATGTCAGGCTCGTCCCGTTGCCCTTCGCGTCGATATACAGGTTCCCGGCGACCTGGCTGGCATCCAGGGTCGTGACAGGGGAGGAGACCAGATGCGTCAGCCCATCCGTCGGGAAGACGACGCGCCCCGCCTGATCGACGGTATCCCTGACATCCGGCGTCCCGATGAAGATCCCGTAATTGCCGTCCGGATCGACGTTGTCCGCGTAGAAGCTGTCCCCCGTTCTGACCGTGACCTGCGTGCCGCCCTCGGCGGTGAGAGCGATCGCCCGATGGTTGGTGTACTCCGTCCCGTTGTAGATGAAACTCAGGCTCGTCCCGATCTCAAATCCTCCAGCATTGAAAGCGAACGAACCGGTTGGAGCAAGATCGACAGATCCACCCACTGAATAACCAAGCGTCGCCAGATCAAGCGTCGACTGCATAACAGCAGGATCAATACGAACAAATCGGAGAGCCATTGGAACCTCACTCGCTGAGAAGCTGACCTTGATAAGTCTGGCGAGGATCTAGGCAATCACAGTTCAGGTCTATGGCAATCGCGACGGAACCCTTGCACCTTCCGGATTAGTCCCCGCGGGGTGACGACATGATGGCGCAGCAGGCCACGGAGGTCCCGCCCTTGCACAAACGAGTGGGGGTGCTCGCTCGGAGCCATCAGGACCATCGCGCACGGGTTTGGGACAGGCGCGCCGGCTCCTTCCCGGCCCCGACCGGTTCCGACGGACGGGGTCGGTTCAGCGGGAAACGCTCTCTGTCGCGTGCCCCGGTTCGTCCCCACCGAACACCCAGCGTGGGTCCGGGCTGTCCGGCGGCGGCGGCACCTGGTCCGACGCGCTGCTGCGCGTCACGGCATCGGCGATGGCGCTGCCGAGTTCGGCCTTGGCGGCCTCGGCCTGCGCGAAGGCGAGCGTGTCGGCCTGTCCACAGACCGGACACGTCACCCGGCTTTCACCCGCCTCCGCGGCCTGGATGTCGGCCGCCACGGGATGGCTGGCGCACCGAAGCGAACGGGTCGTGTCTTGCGTCATGATCCGGCTCCTGGATCAGAAGGTCTCCGCACCCGGAGCGTCGCGCCCGAAGCCCGAGCCGGGGACCAGTTCCTGGGGCGATGCTCGGGCAGAGGGTGGCCGACTTCATCGGCCACCGCCGCCACCCGTGTTGGGCACGGCGACTTCCGGCTTGTTGGCGTTGCCGGCAGCGCCGGAATTGTTGGAGATGCTGTCGGAGCCCAGGGCGCTGTTGACCGTCGTTCCCACCGATCCGGGACCGCCATTGTCGATGCCGCCCGGCTTGACGAAGCCGCTGGCGGGCGTACCGGGCTGGGTGAGGCGGGGCGGACCCGGCTGCTTGATCTCGGCCGGCCCCGTGGCCGTTTGGGCGAGCGCGCCGGTGCAGATCAGCAGCAGGACGGCCGACAGGACGCATTTGTTCATGATGTCCTCCGCGTGCCCCGCTCCGTCAGGGCCATAGGGTCAGAACGACGCGGGGGCCGAATGGTTCGCGGAGCTGGTCGGCCTCGCGTCCCGACGGAGGCGAGCCGTCGCCTGCCGCGGGCTGTCTCGCCGCCGCGGCAAGCCGAATTCGGATCGGGGTGATCAGCCGAAGGAGCCGAAGCCCTCGAAGCTGTCGCGCTCGGCGGCGGCGGATGCCGTCGCGTGCGTCTCCGGGTCACCGGCCGAAAGACCGACGCCATCGGTCGCGGTGTCGGATGTCGGTTCGAGCATGGTGGGACGGATCTCGTCAGAGACCGATGCGAGCGGCGCGGCGGAGCGATCGTGCTGCACGTCTTGGGTCATCCGGACTCCTCGGTTCGAGCGCCGCCGTTACGGCGCAGCTTCGACATAACCGATCCCGGGATGATTCGTATACGGCGCGTCCCGGCGGCCCATCCAGCCCATCTCAAACCACTGATCAAGCTTGACTTTCCGCAACGGCTTCGAAAGGCTCCGCCCCTCGGCCGGTTCAGCGGAGGCGATGCCAGGGGGCAAAAGCCACCGTCGCGGCGAGCGCCAGGGCCGCCAGCAGCCAGGGGTGATCGTATTCCACGGCATAGAGGAGCAGGCCGAAGAATCCGATTCCGATGGCCGACATGAGGGCGAGGACCGACAGGTTCACGGTCGCTCAGCCCCGGTCCGGCCGTGCCTGGAGGATCGCCGCCCGGATGAAGGGACGCTTCAGCATCGGCCCCGCACCGCTCCGTTGAACGAAATCGTTTGCGCCGGGATGGCGCCGCACCGCCCGGGCGAGATTGAGCCGGTAGCCCTCGCGGAACACGAAGGTGGGGGTCATCGGGTCGGCAAGATAGGCCTCCGTCGCCGCCTCCACCTCGCTGTCCGCGATGAGGTTTAGGGCGCAGAGGTCGAGGGTCGTCAGCTTCTCGGTCATGCCCCTGGATACGCCCCCGCCCCCCGCCTCCGCAACGGGGTCGCGGGCGACCTCAGCTGCGCCGGCGCAGGACCGGGGCGAGCGTCGCATCGGGCATCGGGCAGAGGGCCGGCTCCACCCGCCGCACCACGGAAGCGGGGCAGGCAGCGCGACACCGGAGGGCCGCCTCGATTTGGTCACGGCCGCAGGTATCGGCGAAGCAGAGATGCCCGAGATCGTCGCAGGTCGCGAGGAACCGCCCGGTCGTCGGGAAACCTGCCGGATCAGCCGCCCGCGCCGGTGCGCCGCTCAGCCAGAGCCCGGCAAGGACGAGACCGGCGAGGCGCAGCGGATGCGCCATCCGCGTTCCAGGGCCAACCGGCATCGCACCTTCTCCCACCGTCGAGCGTTTGACACGAAAAACGCCCCGGAGCGAGCTCCGAGGCGGGATGGCATGATGGCGGACCAGGCGGGTCTCGGCAAACCGAGCCCCGCCCTCTCGCTTCGGCTTAGTACGAGCCGAACTTGTAGTTCACGCCAGCGCGGACCACGGCGAACTCGGTGCCGTTGTTGCGGCCGGTGAAGCCGGGCTGGCGGTAGAGGACGCCGTTGGTGTCGTAGGCGTAGACGCCCGCGTTGCGGTTGTTCTGGTCGAGGTTCACGTACAGGCCTTCGACCTTGAGCGTGACGGCCGACGAGCGGAAGAAGTTCAGGAACGAGTCGGTGGGGAGCGCGTACTCGATACCGCACCGGCTGGGCTGCCGGCGGAAATCGTCGTTGCCGCGGAAGCCGCCGAACGAACGCTCGGTGCTGCCGGCGCCGTAGGCGAAGCCGCCGGTGCCGTACACGAGGGTGCGGTCGAAGGCGTAGC
>JAKONB010000531.1 GCA_022702195.1 Beijerinckiaceae bacterium
CACCGCCACGTGGCAGAAATTCACCTTCACCTTCACGGGCAACGGCAACGCCGCCGACAACGTCGCCCCGAAGAACTCGAACACCCCCGTGCCGGTCTGGGTCGCCGAATGCATCAGCGCGACGTTGTCGGCGGCGTTGCCGTTGCCCGTGAAGGTGAAGGTGAATTTCTGCCACGTGGCGGTGGCGACGGCGGCCTGAAGGTTGTTGCCGCTGCCGTCATAGTAGTTGAAGCTGAAATTGCCGTCGCCGCTGACCAGCTTGGCCCAGACGCTGAAGGTGTTCTGGCCGGTGAAGGCCTGGGTGCTGTAGATCCCGGAGGTCGCCCCCGTCAGGGTGACGCGGTCGACGGTGCTGCCGGTGCCCACCGGATTGGTGCTGGTATTGGCGGCCACCACCGGGGCGGTGCCGGTCGTGGTGAAGGACGCCCAGGTGTTGAACGCTTCCGATTGCGGCAGGAGATTGGTGGCCGTCGTGGTGGTGGCGTGGCTGGACCCGTCGGTGAGCGTATAGGCGAAGACGTCGTTCACCGTCTGCCCGGTGTTGAGCGCCTGGACGTTGGCCTGTGCATTGGCGAGCGTGTAGGTGTACTGGCCGTTGGCGCCCACCACGAGCGAGCCGTAGGTGCCCTTGATGGAGGCGCCGACATTGGCGGCCGCACCGTTGATGGTCAGGACGGTGAGCGGGTCGTTCTCCGGGTCCGTATCGTTCGTCAGCAGGCTGCCGGTGGCCGTGAGAACGGTGTTCTCCGACACGGACGCCTTGTCGGCCAAGGCCGTGGGTGCCGCGTTGGGCGTGGCCATGATGCATGCTCCTGGCTGAACCGCGATCGGGCCGGTCGATCGGGACGGCCCTTGCGATGCGAAGAGGGAGTTCGGTCGTCACGGCAGCCTGAATCACAAGCGCGCCAGCGAGTTTTATCACAAAATCGCCTCCGTCACCCTGAGCTTGGCAGCTCTTTCGGGTTAGTCCGAATTCACGAATGCGGACACGCTCAGGGCAGGCGTGTTGTTCGGCAGGGTATCGCTCCGAAGATACTGCGGCGATCCCTTGTCTCATCTCTCCGTCATTGGTCATGATCTTTCTCATGTGGCGGGGTTGATCGCGGACATTGCGTGTCCGGGACGTGTGACTCCATCCGAGCGCGAGAAAGCCCCCTCCCATGCCGATTCCCGCCCCGACCCACGAGATGGCCGCCGAGGGCGCTGCGAGGCGGCACATCGACGGCCTCGATGCGGTGCGTTTCCTGGCCGCCCTCGGGGTCGGCGTCTTCCACCTCAGCTGGCGCTATCCACCCCTCGCCGGCCTTCCGCCGGTGGGGTGGATCGGGGTGCAGATCTTCTTCGTCCTCTCCGGCTTCGTGATCGCGGGCTCGACCGAAGGAGCGACCGCCGCATCGTTCGCGCGCAAACGCTTCCTGCGCCTGTATCCCACGGCCTGGCTCTGCACGGCCCTGGGCCTCGTCGCGATCCTCGCCCTCGGGCGCCCGGGAGACGCCATCGGGATCTACGATGCGTTCGGGACGCGCGAGGTGGTCTCGTCGGTCCTCCTCGTCGGCAACACCTTCATCGCATCGGCCTATTGGACGCTGCCGATCGAGCTGGCCTTCTACGGCCTCGTCTTTCTCCTTCTGCTGACCGGCCGCCCCGTCAATCTGGGGATTCTCGCCCGAGGGCTCGTGGTGTGGAGCGGCGTCTACATGCTCGCCTACCTCGCCTGGACCCTCGATCTCGCGGCAATCCCCTGGATCGAGCTCGATTACGGCAAGCGCAACATGACCCTGTTGCGGCACGGGCATTACTTCGCCCTCGGGATCCTGTTGTTCCTGGCCTTCTCGGGCCGGGGGATGCGACGCGACCGGGGCTGGATCGGCCTCGCCGTGGCGATCGCCCTGGTGGAGATCGGGTGCCGCGCGGGCGAGATCGCCGGCAAGGCCGCCTCGCATGTCACCGTGCCGGTGATCTTCGCTCTCGCCACGCTGATCTGGGTGGGGTTCTGCCTGTCGATGGTGGCGGCCATCCGGTACAATGACCGGATGCCGACCGGCCGCGGGTGGCGGCGCTGGCTGCGGACCCTCGGCCTGATGTCCTACCCCTTCTACCTCCTGCACGAATCGGTCGGCGGCAGCGCCATGGCCTGGCTGGTCCTGCACGGCGTCGCGCCGGTGCCGGCCCTCGCGAGCGGACTCGCGGTGAGTGGCCTGGCGAGCTACCTCGTCGCCGATCTCGCCGAGCCGCCCTTGCGGACCGCCACCCGCGAGGTCCTGGGGCGCCTGTCCGGTGCCGCCCGGGTGCTGGGTGCCTGGCGGCCGGTCAGACGCGAGCGCGTCTGAGCGAGAGCCGTCCGGCGAAGGGCTCGTCGGACTGGCGAAGCGCTCATCCGAACGCCGGTCGATCTCTTCGGGATGGGGGCGTTCGACGTCGCCGGGGCGTCGCGCGGGTCCGGCCGACACGGCCGCCGCCCGTCTCGGGCGGAGGACGCATCATCCCCATTTCGCATGACTGAAACCAAGCGATCACGAAGTAATCCGGTCGGAAACTCTCATACCCCGGAAGGTGCGAGCGAAGTTTCGCGCGACTCTGGCACTGTCTCCGTGAACGTACGAATGGGTCGCGCGGAGGTGCATATGCCCGTGAACATGATGGCCAGGGACACCGTGGCCGATCTGCCGCCGCCCGACGCCGGCACCAAGTCCCTTCCGCTCGTGGTCGATCTCGACGGCACGCTGCTGCGGACCAACATCCTGTTCGAATGCGCGCTCGCCTATCTGCGCCAATATCCCCTCGGCGTGGTGATGATCGTGATCTGGCTGATCCAGGGGCGCGCCCGGCTGAAGCAGGAGCTCGCCCGCATGGGCCTGCTCGACCCCAAGCTGCTGCCGCACAACGAGGCGCTGAGCACTTACCTCGCGGCCGAGCGGGCGCAGGGCCGCAAGATCTACGTCGCCACGGCGGCCGATGGCGTCCTGGCCCGGGCCGTCGCGGAGTGCCACGGCCCGTTCGAGGGCGTGCTGGCGAGCGACGGACACATCAACCTCAAGGGCCGCCACAAGGCCGAGGCGCTGGCGCGGCTCTTCCCGGAGGGCTTCGCCTATGCGGGCGACAGCCGCGCCGACTTCCCCGTCTGGTCGCGGGCCAGCGAGGTCATCGCGGTGGGGCGCGCCCGCTTCACCGGCTCCGCGTCGCGCCGGTTCGACAAGCCCTCCCTGGAATTCCCGACCCCCGGGATGCTCCCGGCGCTGATCGCCTGCGCCCGGCCGCACCAATGGGCCAAGAACGCCCTGGTGATCGCCCCGGCCATCCTGGGCGGGGTCGCCACCGATCCAAGCCGGATGTTCGACGTGGTGCTCGCCACCCTGGCGCTCTGCATCATCGCTTCCTCGACCTACGTGCTGAACGATCTCTGGGACGTGGCCGACGACCGCCGCCACTGGACCAAGTGCCGCCGTCCCATCGCCAGCGGACGCCTGCCCGTGGCCGCCGCGGCGGGCGCGGTGCCGTTCGGCCTCGCCCTCGGCTTCGGCATCGGCCTCCTGGCCGGACCCGGAATCGTCCTGGCGCTCGCGGCCTACACCCTCCTCACCATCGCCTACTCGCTGGCCCTCAAGCGGATCCCGATCGTCGACGTGGTGGTGTTGGCGGGCCTGTTCACCGTCCGCCTCGTGCTGGGGACGGTGGCGGCCGGGGTCGCGCCCTCGCCGTGGCTCCTCGTGTTCTCGATGTTCCTGTTCGGCTCCCTGTGCTTCGCCAAGCGCTTCGTCGAGCTCGAGCGCTGGACGTCGCACAGCGACGCGAAGGTGACGAGCCGGGGCTACGAGGTGGGCGATGGCCCCCTGCTCCTGGTGCTCGGGGCGGGGACCGGGATCGCCAGCATCCTGACCCTGGTCCTCTACGTGATCTTCGACGCCTACAAGCGCGACCTCTACACCAACGCCGCGTGGCTCTGGGCCTTCCCGATCATCCTCTTCCTGTGGTTCGCCCGGGTCTGGCTCGTGGCGAGTCGCGGACAGCTCCATGACGATCCGGTGGAATTCGCCCTGAACGACGGACCCAGCATCATGCTGGGGGCGGCCCTCCTCGGTGCCTTCCTCCTCGCCTGGTCCGGGGCCTTCGCATGAGGCTCCTCCACGGGCTCCCGCGCTCCGTCCGCTTCCTGATGGTGGGCGGCGCGGCCGCCGCCCTCAACTGGCTGGTGCGCTTCCCGCTCTCGGCGGTGCTGCCCTACGCCCTCGCGGTGCTCGGCGCGGCGGCGATCGGCATGGCCTTCGGCTTCGTCGCCTACCGGCGCGTCGTGTTCACGGGGTCGGACCGCTCCGGCGCGGCGCAGCTGCGCGATTTCCTGCTCGTGAACGGCGTCACCACCGTGCTGGTGACGATCGTGGCGATGCTCAGCCGCGAAGTCCTCGTGCTGCTCGTGGCGCTGGGCACGGCCGAGGCGCTGGCGCATGCGATCGGCATCGGGGCCGGAGCGGCGGCCAACTACGTCGGGCATGGCCGGATCACCTTCCGGTCCGCCGCCAAACCGGGCGTCGGCGGGAAGGCCGCCGCCCACACCGTCATGGAGAGCTGACCATGTCCTCGGTCATCGCGGGACGGCGCGCGGACGCCGCCACAGGAATCGGACCCTTCGCCTGGGCGATGCTGGCCGCCTTCGGCCTCGCGCTCTACGTCGCGCTGGTGGCGTGGCACAGCACCGATGCCGACATCTGGTTCGTGCCCTGGACGCGGACGATCATCGCCGAGGGGGCGGTCCACGCTTTGGCCGAGCCGATGCGCGTGACGACCGAGGGGGCCACCGGCTACGCCAACTACAACCCGCCCTACCTGTACCTGCTGATCCTCGGCAGTCTCGGGGCGGACCTGCTCTCGCCCTTCGCCATCGTGAAGCTCGTGGCCGTGACCGGGGCGCTGGTCTGCGCCGCCTGCCTCTACGC
>JAKONB010000537.1 GCA_022702195.1 Beijerinckiaceae bacterium
CACCGCCACCCGCGCGATGCAGAACTGGACCGCGCCGGGGCGCCGGGGTTTTGCCCAGGGCATCACCCACGCTTTCGCCCGGCTCGGCAATGCCGTGGCGCCGCCCATCGTCGCCTTCCTGATCTACCAGTTCGGATGGCGCACCTGCTTCGTCATCCTCGGGCTCGTCAGCTTCGTCTGGGTGGTGGTCTGGTACGCGTATTTTCGCGACGACCCGTCCGACCACCCCGCGATCACCCAGGAGGAACTCGCCGTTCTTCCGACGCCCAGCAAGGTCGGTGCCAAGCAGAACGTCCCATGGGGGCGGCTGACCCGGCGCATGCTGCCCGTGACGGTCACCTATTTCTGCTACGGTTGGACTCTGTGGCTGTTCCTCGGCTGGCTGCCGAGTTTCTTCAAGCAGAGCTACGGGCTCGACCTGAAGAACTCCGCCCTCTTCGCCTCGGGCGTCTTCTTCGCGGGCGTGGTCGGCGATACGCTCGGCGGGGTGCTGAGCGACGGAATCCTCAAGCGGACCGGAAACCTCAAGCTCGCGCGGCTGAGCATCATCGTGGTCGGCTTCCTCGGTGCTGCAGCCAGCCTCACCGGCGTCTTCTTCACCCAGGACCTCACCTCCGTGGCCCTGCTGCTGAGCGCCGGGTTCTTCTTCGCCGAACTCGTCATCGGCCCGATCTGGTCGGTGCCGATGGACATCGCGCCGACCTATTCGGGAACCGCGGCGGGGCTGATGAATACCGGTTCGGCGGTGGCCGCCATCGTCTCGCCGATCGTCTTCGGTCTCGTGGTCGATGCCACCGGCAACTGGACCCTGCCGTTTGCCGGCTCGATCGGCCTTGCCCTCCTGGGAGCCGGCCTCGCCTTCACGATGCATCCGGAGAGACCCTTCGAGGATGCGCCCGAAGCGACGACCCTGCGGGTCGTCCCGGCGGAGTGAGATCGGCGGGCCGTCAAGCCGAATGCGTCGAGCGCGAGGATGGGCCGACACGAGCCCACCACGCATCGAGCAGAGCCGCGTCGGGCGGTCCGGTCTCGGCGAGCGCGCCGGCGAACGCGGCCCAGGCCGCCGCGACGGCGGGCGAAACCGCCGTGAGGATCGGCGTATCGGTCTCGACGGCGGCGGCGAAGGCGGCCGAGAGCCCGCTGCGCGCCGCTTCCAGTTTCCCGAACTTGTTCAGGATGACGAGGTCGCAGCCGGCCAGGATCTGACGGCGAACGGCCTCGCAGGCTGCGACGATCCCCTCCGCATTGAGTTGGCAGGCGGTGGAGCCCGGTCCGAGGTCCTGATAGATCGGGTAGGTCAGTCCGGTGCCGGCATCCCGAAGCCGGTCGCGGTCGTGGGCGGCCGGGGCACTCGCATTCCGCACCTCGACGACGCCGGCGATCCGCGCCCCACGCGCGGACCAACGGGTGGCGCAGGCGGCGAGCGTTGCCTGAATGATGGGATTCGAAGCGCCCTGAAGCGCGCGGATCGGCTTCATCCTGAATCCTTGTCGGTCGACGACCCGACGAATCCGGCCCGATCGGACCGGCAAACGCAAGGCCGGTCTCGGGCCGTTGGAAAACGTGGCCCGTACGGGCCGGGGGGGCGGCGTCCGTGGATGCGCCCTGCATTTTCCCGATATCAGCCCAGCGAAAACGTCCCTTGCCCCCATGTCGTCAGGACTTATTGATTCGGTCTTCTGAAATGCAGGTCGATCAATGTCCGACGAACGTCAATATCTCGAAGCGCGCATCGTTGCGCTCGAATATGCTTTCGAAGTCCTGACGGATTGTCTGTCCGACCGAAAGCTAGTGGATCCTGCCAAGATCGCCCGCCTGTTCCAGAACGCGGCGAGCGATCCGCAGACCGGACGAACGAACCCGGATATTCCCCGCGCGCTCACGAGTCTCGGCGAACGGCTCTGACCCCCGCCTTCAGCCAGCCCGCCCGCTGCGTGTCGTGACCCGGAGCGGGCCGTGGCCGGGGCCTGGCTCGGTGGCCGGTGGCGATGCCGAGAGTATCGTCCCGGAAATCGGATCCGTGGCCATGCTCTCGGCTCATGGTTTCGCATCGCTTTTTTCCGAAAGCCGGCAACCCCCTTTCGGGACGATGCGCTAATCGGCGCGGAACTGGGCGGGCTCGTTGCCATGCGTCGGGAAACGACACAGGCACGGCATCACGCCCGTATGGGCCTGCGCCTTCTGGGGCGCCTCGCAGGTCAAGACATGGTGCAGCAAGGCACCGAGTTGGCGCTGCTGATAGGGCTTCTGCATCACGGGAACGCCGCGATACGGCGTATCGAGTCCCGCCGAACCGTAACCCGTCGCGAAAACGAACGGGATACCACGCTCGAACAGCAGGTCGGCCACCGGATAGCTGCTGGTCTCGCCGAGATTCACGTCGAGAACGGCCAGGTCGAGCGGCTGCGAGCGGGCATGGGCCAGTGCTTGCTCAAGGCGCATCGCCACCACGACCTCGCAGCCGAGATCCAGCAACATGTCCTCCGCCAGCATGGCGACGAGGCTCTCGTCCTCCACAAGGAGGATGCGTCGTCCTTCCACGCCGCTCACTCGGCGGCCCTCGCGGCCACGATGTCCTGTCCCACCCAGCCGAGTTCCGTCAGGGGAATCTCCAGTTGGCAGGTCACGCCACTCGGCGCGTAAGTGATGACGGCCGAGCCGTCGAATTCCAACGGGAGTTGCCGCTCGATCAGCCGCGAGCCGAAGCCCTTGCGCGACGGCGGAGAGACCGCCGGGCCACCGGCTTCCGTCCAGGACAGGCTCAGATGCTCGCGTCCAGCGTCGGAGGACGACAACGACCACGTCACCGCGACCCGGCCTGCCGGCACCGAGAGCGCCCCGTACTTGGCCGCGTTCGTCATCAATTCGTGCAGGGCCATGCTCAAGGTGAGGGCAACCTTGGGGTGCAGGCGCGTATCCGGCCCGTCGAGCCGGAAGCGGGTGGTGTCGACCTCCGCCAGGGCGTGGGGGGCGAGCGCGCGATCGATTACGCTGCGCAGCCCGGCGCTCTCCCAATTGGCCTCGGTCAGCACGTTGTGCGCACTCGACAGGGCGGCGATTCGCGCATCGAAGACCTGCTTGGCCTCCTGGTCGGCATGGCCCCGGAAGGTCTGCGCGGCGATCGATTGAACCGTGGCGAGGGTGTTCTTGACGCGATGGTTCAACTCGTTGGTGAGAAGGCGCTGGCGTTCCGCCGCCGCCTTCTCCTCGGTGATGTCGCGCACCTCGATGATCGTCCCGATGATCTTGGCGGCATCGTCACGGATCGGGCTCGCGGTGAAGCCAACGGGGTAGAAAGACCCGTCCTTGTGGACGAAGACCTCTTCGCCCTTCTCCTGATTGTTCTCGGGAAACGCACGGTCGATCGCGCATTCGGCCAGGGGAAATGGCCGTCCGTCCGGATAGGTGTGATGGACGATGTCGTGCAGCGGGCAATCGCGCAGGAGCACTTCCTCGAGTCCGAAACCGGTCAGCAGCTCCGCGGCCCGGTTCATGTAAACGCAGTGCTGGCGGTCATCCATCAGGAAGATCGCCACGGAGGCGTTGTTGAGGACCGCGTTCAGGCGACGCTCGGTCTCGAACAGCTGCGAGCCACGGCGCAGGGTCGGCAACGGGGTCGAGGTCGTTGCGTCCGATTGAAGGGACTGCCGAGAGGGCACGGGCACGCTTCCGTCCAGAAAAAATCGGTTCGCCGACCTGTCGCGTTGCGACACGCTCGCCACCGATGAGCAACGAAACTGCCGAGTTCACCCCCGCCAGGGCCGAACCGGTTACCCAAAAGTCCGTTCGACGGCAATCGTTCCACGGGGTGATTCGTCACCGATCCCGTGGTGATGGTCGGGGCTACCGGACTCGAACCGGTACGGGCAGGGCCCGAGGCATTTTAAGTGCCTT